>NZ_JBXAFF010000003.1:0-8944 GCF_058792815.1 Microbacterium sp. MPR-TSA4 | reverse complement strand
AACGCGGCGGCCGCCGCGATCGGCAGCGCCCACGCGACGCCGTCGATGACGACGCTCGTGCATGAAGAACTGTGACGGCGACGGCCCCGGACGCCGCCAACGCGCCTACCGTGTGAGGGTGACCACCTCCTCCGCCCCGTCCACCGCACGCCCCGCCGGCATCGATCCGCGCGGCCCGCGGTTCGCGGCATCCGTCACCGCCGCCCTGCTTCTGGTCGGCACCTTCCTCGCCCTCGTCGGCTCCTCCACGGCCACGACGGCGACGACGCCCGGGGAGCGCGTCACCGATCCGGCGTTCCTGCTCCTGCTGGTCGTCGACCTGCTGTTCGTGTGGGGCTTCGCGGCTCCCCGCACCGCGCCGTGGGGCGCGCTGTACCGGGTCGCGATCCGGCCGCGCCTGCGGCCGCCGGTCGACCTCGAAGACCCGCGTCCGCCGCGGTTCGCGCAGGTCGTCGGTTTCATCGTCGTGACGGTCGGGCTCGTGCTGCACGTCGCCGGCGTCGCGTGGGCGCTGCCGATCGCGGCGGCCGCCGCGTTCATCGCAGCCTTCCTCAACGCCGCCTTCGGCCTGTGCCTGGGCTGCCTGCTGTACCTCGCGCTGGCCCGCGCCGGTGTCTTCCGTCCGCGCGGAGGACTGCTCGGCGCGTGAGCTGACGCCTCAGACGGGGCGGACCCGCAGCCACACGAAGCCGTGGGGGCGGAGGGCGACGCCCTCGTCGAGGTCGACCTCGACGTCGTGCACCGGGTCGAACGCGGTCCGTTCGAAACCCGACAGGGTCAGCGGGTCGATGGTGACCTCGGCATCCCCCACGTTCGCCAGCACCAGCATGCGCGTCTCGGCGCCCGGCCGCTGGTAGCCGACGACGGCGGCGTGCGGGGTGTGGAAGGGGAGGAGGGCGTTGCCGGCGAGCTCCGGCGACTGCCGGCGCACGGAGATGAGCTTCGTGAGGCGGTGGAAGACGCGGCCGGCGGCCGTGGTGTCGTCGCCGCGGTGGGCGTACGCGTCGCGGGGACGGTTGCCGCGGTGCACCCACCGGGTGTCGCCGCGGCGCACCGGGTCGTCGGCGTAGGTGTAGTCGTTGAGCTGCGCGACCTCGTCGCCGAGATACAGCAGCGGGATGCCGCCGGTCGACAGCGCCAGGGCGTGGGCGAGGACGACCCGGTCCTCGCCGCCGGGATCGCCCGCCTCGACGCCCGCGAGTGACGCGGTGGTCCCGGTCACCCGGGCATCCCCCGTGGCGGGGTTCTCCTGGAAGGCGACGCCGCGCGCGAAGGTGCCCTCGTGGCGTCCGGTGTAGAAGCGGTTGAGGAACTGCCGGTGCGCGTAGCCGTCGATGCCGAGCTCCGCGGCATCCTCGTCGGCGAAGGTCCACCCGATGTCGTCGTGGCTGCGCACGTAGTTCACCCAGGCCGTGCCCGGCGCCAGGGCGTGGCGACGATCCAGCGCCTGCTGCAGCAGTCGTCCGTCGCGGGTGGCCAGCGCCTCCCACGTCAGCGCCATCTGCAGCGGGTTGTACGACAGCTCGCACTCGTCGGGCGAGATGTAGCTGACGACCTCGTCGGGGTGGACGATCGCCTCCGACTTGAACACCATGCCCGGAGCGGCCATCGCCAGCACCGCGTTGAACGCCTGCAGCAGCAGGTGCGCTTCGGGCAGCGACTCGCACGAGGTGCCGAGCCGCTTCCAGATGAAGGCGACGGCGTCCATGCGCAGCACCTCGACGCCCTGGTTCGCGAGGAAGAGCATCTCACCCGCCATCGCCCGGAAGACGGCGGGGTTCGCGTAGTTGAGGTCCCACTGGTAGTGGTAGAACGTCGACCAGATCCAGCGGCCGTCCTCCAGCGGTACGAACGAGCCGCGGTGGTCGTCGGGGAAGATCTCCCGCGTCGTGCGCTCGTACGCGTCGGGCATCTCGCGGTCGGGGAAGATCAGGTAGAAGTCGGCGTACTCGGGGTCGCCGGCGACGGCCTTGCGTGCCCACTCGTGCTCGTCGCTGGTGTGGTTGAAGATGAAGTCCAGCACGAGCGAGATGCCCGCCAGCCGCAGATCGGCCGCCAGCTCGGTGAGCTGCTGCATCGTGCCCAGGCTCGGGTTGACGCGCCGGTAGCTCGAGACCGCGTAGCCGCCGTCGTTATCGCCGTCGGGGGCGTCGAACAGCGGCATGAGGTGCAGATAGGTCAGTCCTAGCTCGCGGAAGTACGGGATCTGGTCGCGGATGCCGGCGAGGTTGCCGGCGTAGCGGTCGACGTAGCAGACGCCGCCCAGCATCCGCTCGGACTGGAACCACTCGGGGTCGGCCTCGCGCTGCGCGTCGCGCACCTTGAGATCGAGCGGGCGTGCGTTCCACGACGCGGATGCCGCGGCCACGGTCGCCGCGAGCTGCTCCTGGCCGTCGGCGCGATCGCCGTACAGGCGGGTGAAGAGCTCGTGCAGGCGGGGGAACTGGGCATCGACGCGGGAGAGGAACCCCTCGTCGACGCGTCCCGCGCCCTCGCAGGCCTCGAGCGCGGCGCGGAGGTCGACCTCCGGCCTCGTCAGTGCGGTCATGGTGCCCCCTCCGAGTTCTCAGCGTAACCGGCGCGTAGGCTCGGAGCGTGAGTGCGTACGTCTCGGCGTTCGAGTTGTTCTCCATCGGGGTGGGCCCCTCGAGCTCCCACACGGTGGGTCCGCTGCGCGCGGCCCGCGACTTCGCGCGCCGCGCGGCCGATCGCGCCGCCGCGACGGGAGCCGGGATCGTCCGGGTCGAGTGCGCGCTGTACGGCTCCCTCGGCGCCACCGGCATCGGTCACGGCACACCCGACGCCGTCGTGGCGGGGCTGCAGGGGCACGAGCCCGAGACGGTCGATCCGGCTCTCGTGCGCGGCGCGTGGTCGGGATGGACGGACGGGGCGGACCTGCTGCTCGACGGACGTCTCGCCGTCGCGTTCGCGCGCGCCGACATCGTGCTCGCGCCGCGCACGCGCCTTCCCGGTCACCCGAACGCGATGACGCTGGTCGCGCGGGATGCCGCGGGAGCGGCGGTGTGCGAGGACACCTATTACTCGATCGGCGGCGGGTTCATCCGCCGCGAGGGCGAGGAGGCGGCCGTGTCCGCGGCATCCTCGCCCCTGCCCTTCTCCACGGCGGCGCAGCTGCTGGACGTCTGCGACGAGTACGGTCTGACGATCGCGGAGGTCGCCCGACGCAACGAGGAGGCGCTGCAATCAGAGGAGGAGGTCGCCGCCGGCCTCGACGCGATCTGGGACGCGATGGCCGCGTGCGTCGACGCGGGGCTGCACGCCGAGGGCGTGCTCCCCGGCATGCTCAAGGTGAAGCGGCGCGCCGGAGCGATCCGGGCGCAGCTGGAGGAGGTCGCCGCGTCGGGGCGGGAGCTGCCCGGGGAATGGCTGGGCGCGTTCGCCCTCGCCGTCAACGAGGAGAACGCCGCGGGCGGACGGGTCGTGACGGCGCCGACCAACGGTGCGGCCGGCATCCTGCCCGCCGTCGCGATGTACTGGTGGCGCTTCCTCGCCGACTCGGGGATCGGCGCCGCGAACGCCGTCACCCCGTACGGGGAGCTGGTCGGCTCGGCGCTGCTCGGCCTGCACGGCGAGACCGATCCCGCGCCGGAGGCGGTCGCGGCCTCGGCCGAGGCGCTCGCCGAGGCGAACCGGCGCCGCGGCATCCGTCGGTTCCTGCTGACGGCGACGGCGCTGGGCTCGCTGTTCAAGGCGAACGCGTCGATCTCGGGTGCGGAGGGCGGATGCCAGGCCGAGGTCGGCTCGGCGTGCGCGATGGCGGCCGGCGGGCTGACGGCCGTGATGGGCGGGACGAACCGTCAGATCGAGAACGCCGCGGAGATCGCGATGGAGCATCATCTGGGCCTCACCTGCGACCCCGTCGGCGGGCTCGTCCAGATCCCCTGCATCGAGCGCAACGCCATCGCGGCCTCCACCGCCGTGACGGCGGCGCGTCTCGCGCTGCGCGGCGACGGCACCCACTACGTGCCGCTGGACGCCGTCGTCGAAACGATGCGCCAGACCGGCATCGACATGTCGACGAAGTACAAGGAGACGAGCGAGGGCGGTCTCGCCGTCAACGTCGTGGAGTGCTGAGCACCGGCTCGCAGCCGCGGTTCGGTTGGCGCTCGCGCCGCAAACCGCGCTGCCATTTCTGGCGAACGGGCCCACCGAGCGGCCGGTCACTCAGGCGCGGCGCGGCGCGCGAGGGCGGCGCGCACCAGTGCCGCGCCGCAGGACGGATCCTGACGGATGTGCGCGGAGGTCAGGCGTACGACGTCCCAGCCGAGGTTCGCGTAGTCGGCGTACTTCTGGAGGTCCCGCGCCCACTGGCGACGCGAGGTGCGGTGGTGATCACCCTCGATCTCGACGGCGACCTGGTGAGCCCGGAACGCGCCGTCGCTGATGCCGAGCAATCGCCCGTCCGAGGTGCGCACCTCGACGTCGAGCTCGGGCTCCGGCAGGCCGGTCCCGATGAGCGACAGTCGCCAGTCGGTCTCGAGCGGCGACATGCTGCCCGTGCGCAGCAGGGGGAGTGCTGCCCGGAGCTTCCCGATTCCCTGTCGGCGTCCTGCGGCGACGGCCGCATCCAGGTTCTCGGGCCTGGCGAGCTGGCGTTCGGGCACACGCCGCCCCCATCCGTCGCGGGGCACGCGGATGATCGCGTCGCCGATGACCACCAGATCGCGTGTCGAGTGCTCACGGGCGAGCATCGCCCAGGTGGAGCCGAGCGTCGCGACGGGAACTCCGGCCCGGACCGTGGAGTGGACGAGCATCGGCGCGACCTGCACGGCGGCGATGCCCGTCCGCCGGAGCGCACGGTGCGGCGCGGGCACGGCGACGTCGAGGTCGGCGGATGCCGCGGCATCCGCGTCGAGGAGGGGGAGTCCGTGGATCGCGAGCGCCGTCGTTCCGATGTAGAACGCGTGGGGCGGAAGCACCAGCACGTGCGCGCGGACGCGACGCAGGATGGCGCGCCGCGCGATCTCGTCCGGGGCGTCCTCGCCGAGCGTCGCCGCGTCGTCTGCCTCACGCCGGAGGCGGACACCGCGGAAGGGTGCGTCCAGGTCGCGCGCCGCGAGTCGTCCGCGGGAGACGCCCGCCGCCGCCGCATCGGCGGCGGTGAAGACCTGGGGCAGAGTCGACGGAAGCGGGCGTGGTGGGCGCGGCATCCCCTCAGCGTGGGCGCATTCGCTGCCGTCGCGCGCCGCGCCGCGAGGCCCCGTGGAGAACGTGCGCGGGTGCGCCGTCTGGGGAGGAGGAGGGCGCTGCCCGGCGAGTTCGCGCCGACGCCGGAAACGGTGGCGTGGTTTCCGGCTCGTGCGTCAACTGAGCCCGGGCAGGTCGGAGGGTTCGCTGTGCGTGAACCGTTGGCACTCTCCTGGGGTGAGTGCTAATCTGAAGCTAGTTGAGTCGACGAGGCTCAACTTTCAGAACTCACAGAGCCATACACGAACAGGAGAGAACAATGGCCACGTATGACCCGTTCCGTGACCTCGACCGCATCGCGTCGGGCCTCTTCGACACGCGCCGCGGACCGCGCCGGATGCCGATGGACCTCTACCGCGACGGCGACCACTACGTGCTGAGCGCCGACCTGCCGGGCATCGATCCGGGCTCGGTCGACATCGACGTGGACGGCCAGCTGCTGACGATCCGCGCCGAGCGCACCCTCACCGAGGGCGAGGGAGTGAAGTGGATCACGCGCGAGCGCGAGACCGCGAGCTTCCTGCGCCAGCTCAACCTCGGCCAGGGCATCGACACCGACGGCATCGCCGCGACCTACAGCAACGGCGTGCTCACCGTGACGATCCCCGTGAGCGAGAAGGCCAAGCCGCGCAAGGTCCAGGTCGTCGCCGACGGCGGCGCGCCCACGATCCAGGCCCACGCGTCGGCGCAGGAGCCGCAGCCCGTCGAGCCGTGACCGTCGGCGCCCTGCGCCACCGCCCGAACCGCCCCGCGTCCGCCTCGGACCGGGGCGGTTCGCGTCGACAGCGCTAGTGTCGAAGCACCCGACCCGGAACGTCAGCAAGGATGCCGATGCCCGACCTCCCCGCCGCGCACGAGCGCGAGCTCACCGCACCCGTCTCCCTCACGCGCCCCGACGGCCGGCTGAACCCGGCCGCGATCGGGTTCAGCCGGAGGCCCCTCGTCGACACCGACGGCATCGGCCGGGGGCGCGGCCGGTTCGTGCGGTCGTGGGGTCGCAACAAGCGGTGGGAGTACTGGAACGTCATCACGCCCACGCACATCGTGTCGCTGACCGTGTCGTCGCTCGACTACGCCGCGGTCCACGAAGTGTGGATCCGCGACCGTGCCACCGGACGCACGTGGTCCCGCAACGCCACCGTCCTGCCCTCGCGCGAGGTGTCGCTGCCCGGCTCGCTCGGCACGGGCATCACGATCGCCCGTCATCGCGACTTCGCGGCGACCATCGCGCCCGCCGAGCGCGGGCAGCTCTGGCGGCTGCACGCGGAGATCCCCGCCGCGTCGTTCGACATCACCGTGACCCGGCCGCCCGGCCATGACCTGCTCGCCGTCGTGGTGCCGTGGTCGTCCCGACGCTTCCAGTACACCGTGAAGGACGTCGCGCTGCCGGCATCCGGCACGCTCACCCTCGACGGGATCGATCACGACGTGCCGGCCGGATCGTGGGCGGTCCTGGATCACGGGCGGGGCCGCTGGCCGTACGACGTCGCGTGGAACTGGGGCGCCGGGTCGGGTCTGCTCGCCGACGGCCGGACGTTCGGCATCCAGGTGGGCGGGCGCTGGACCGATGGGACGGGGGCGACAGAGAACGGCGTGGTCGTCGACGGCGTGCTGCACAAGATCTCCGTCCCCGTCGCCTGGGACTACGACCTCGCCACGCCGCTGCGTCCGTGGCGGGTGCGCGGCGGCGGTCTCGACGCGGTGTTCGAGCCCGCGTTCGACAAGCGGTCGGCGACCAGCCTCGGGGTCGTCGCCTCGCGCACCGACCAGTGCTTCGGCCGGTGGTCGGGACGCGTCGCCGTGGAGGGCGGGGTCATCGACTTCGACGGCATCGAGGGCTTCGCCGAGGATGTCCGCAATCGCTGGTAGAGCTGAACACGAGGCGGAGGCACCGCCGGAAGGGAAACGGATGTCGTTTCAGGCATATCTCGACAACATCGAGGACAAGACCGGGCTCACCCCGCGCCAGTTCGTGGAGCAGGCGACGCAGAAGGGCTTCGGCCCCGGCACGAAGGCCGGGGAGATCGTCGCGTGGCTCGCCGACGAGTACGGCCTCGGCCGCGGGCATGCGATGGCTCTCGTGCACGTGATCACGAAGGGCCCGAAGATCGCGTCGACCCATGTGGGCACCGCGTCGACCCACAGCGATGCGAGCGACACGCTGTGGCTGGACGGCAAGGCCACGAACCCCGCGCGCGCCTCCTGAGGCGGATAATGCCCCCATGACGAGCATTCCCGAGGTGTCGTCCGCCCCGGCCGCAGCGTCCGCCCCGGCCGTGGTCGTCCGCGGCCTCGTGGTGCGGCGCGGACGCGACGCGGTGTTCGACGGGCTCGACCTCGACATCGCCGCGGGGCGGATCACGGGGCTGCTCGGGCCGAGCGGCAGCGGCAAGACGACGCTCATGCGTGCGATCGTCGGGGTGCAACGCCTCGCGGCGGGCACGGTGACGGTGCTCGGCGCGCCGGCCGGATCGCGGCCGCTGCGCCACCGCGTGGCGTATGACAGTCAGGGGGCGTCGGTCTACGACGATCTCACCGTCGCCCAGAACCTGGAGTACTTCGCGGCGGTCCTCGGTGCGACGCGCGGCGACGTCTCGCGCGTCCTCGACGACGTCGGGCTGCGGCCGCAGCAGCGCCGGCTGGTGGGCTCCCTTTCGGGAGGCCAGCGCGGACGCGTCTCGCTCGCGGTCGCGATGCTCGGCGCGCCCGACCTCCTCGTGCTCGATGAGCCGACCGTGGGCCTGGACCCGCTGCTGCGCGAGACGCTGTGGGGCATCTTCCGTTCCCTCGCGGATGCCGGTGCCACGCTGCTCGTGTCGAGCCACGTGATGGACGAGGCGTTGCGCTGCGACGAGATCGTGCTGCTGCGGGAGGGGCGGGTGCTGGCGCACTCCACGCCGGAGCGGTTCCTCGCGGCGACCGGGACCACCGATCCCGACGCGGCGTTCCTCGCGCTCGTGCGCGCGGCGGGCGACGGGGGGATGCCGTGAACGCGCGCCGTGTGGGCGCGACGACGGCGCGCGTCCTGCGCCAGCTGCGCCACGATCCCCGCTCGATCTTGCTCATGCTGGCCGCCCCGGCGCTGCTCGTGGGGCTGTTCGCCTGGATCTTCTCCGACCGAGAGGGGGTCTTCGCGCAGTTCGGCGGCGGCATCCTGGCGGTCTTCCCGTTCATCGTGATGTTCCTGGTCACCTCGATCACGACGCTGCGCGAGCGTCGCGGCGGCACGCTGGAACGGTTGATGACGACGCCGATCGCCAAAGCCGACGTCATCCTCGGCTACGCGCTCGCCTTCGGGCTCGTTGCGCTCCTGCAGGCCGTCGTCACGGTCGCCTTCGCCGTCGTGGTGTGCGGGCTGGAGGTGGACGGCGAGATCTGGCAGCTCGGCCTGGTCGCGGTGGTGGACGCCCTGATGGGGACGGCGTTCGGCCTGCTCGCCAGCGCGTTCGCGCGCACGGAGTTCCAGGCCGTGCAGTTCATGCCCGTGCTCGTCTTCCCGCAGCTGCTGCTGGGCGGCCTCTTCCTGCCGCGCGATCAGATGCCCGACGTGCTGCGCGCCGTCAGCGACGTGCTGCCGCTGAGCTACGCGATCGACGCCGTCGCCGCCGTGAGCGCGGGCGACGACGGATGGGACCTCTGGGCGCCGGTGCTCGTGGTCGCCGGGGTCGCGGTACTGTGCCTCGCGCTCGCCGCCCTCACCCTGCGGCGGCGCACCCCCTGAGCCGCCCCTGGCCCC
>NZ_JBXAFF010000002.1:159817-245729 GCF_058792815.1 Microbacterium sp. MPR-TSA4 | reverse complement strand
GGCGGGAGGAAGGGCGACTACTCCGAAAGTGAGCACTCACAACACTGCGCAGACGCAAGAAGGAGGTTGCACCAGACGGGCTCCGTGAGCCTGCGGCGTCTGGTCAAGGAGGCGCTGCGCATGCGCCCCGATCGCGTCATCGTCGGCGAGGTCCGCGATGCCGAAGCCCTCGATCTCCTGCTCGCCCTGCACACGGGCGTGCCCGGAGCCGCGACGATCCACGCCAACTCGGCGGCCGACGCCCTCGCACGCCTGGCGACGCTGCCCCTGCTGGCGGGGCGCAACATCGATGCCGCGTTCGTCCAGCCCGCGATCGCGACGGGTGTGGACCTCGTGGTGCACTGTCGCCGGGCACCCGACGGAGAGCGGTTCGTCGAAGAGATCATCGAGACGACCGGAGCGGTCTCGGCGGGGGTCGTGGAGACGCACGTGCTCTACCGCGGGGCGCGCGCGTGACCGTCTTCTGGGGTGCGCTCCTGGCGGCGGGCCTGCTGCTCGCGCTGTCGCCCTGGCTGTGGCCGCTGACCGCCCGCGCGGAGCGCGCCGGCTCCGAGGGGCCGATCGCCCGGCTGCTGCAGGAAGCGGGCTTCGCGCACGCCTCCGTGGGCCGTCCCGTGCTGATCGGCGCCGTCCTCGCCGCCGTCGGCGCGTCGCTCGCGTGGGTGATCACGGGGCTGGGCGCCGTGGCTCTCGTCGCCGCAGTGGCGGCCGGCGCGGCGCCGTTCTCCTGGCTGCGCGCACGGGTGCGCCGACTGCGGCGCTCACGCCGCGCGCTCTGGTCGGACGTCTGCGACCTGCTGATCTCCTCGGCGCGCGCCGGCACGTCGCTGCCGGATGCCGTGTCCGCCCTCGCCGTGAACGGACCCCCGCCGCTGCGACCGGCGTTCGAGCGGTTCCGCGCCGACATGGCGGCATCGGGACACTTCGATTCCAGCGCCCGGCGGTTGAAAGCGGCACTGGGCGATCCCGTCGCCGATCGCATCATCGAGACGCTGCGGATGGCACGGCGAGTGGGAGGCACGGAGCTCACCGGCGTGCTGCGCGCACTCTCGGCATCCGTGCGTGCCGACGCGATGCTCCGCGCCGAGGTCGAGGCGCGTCAGTCGTGGGTGCGCGGCGCGGCCGTCGTCGGTGTCGTCGCGCCGTGGATCGTGCTCGGCCTGCTCGCCCTGCGGCCCGAGGGAGCAACCGCCTACGGCAGTGCGGCGGGGATCGCGGTCGTCATCGGCGGTGCGGTGGTGTCGGTGTGCGCGTACCGGCTCACCCTCCGCATCGGGCGCCTGCCCGAGCCCCGGCGGTGGTTCGCATGAACGTCGTCAGCCTCGCGGCATCCGCGGTGATCCTCGGCGCCGCGCTCGGCACGGGGCTGCTGCTGGCGCTCGGGCGGATGCCCCGGTGGGCGGCCCCGTCGTTGACGAGGCGTGTCGCGCCCTATCTCCGCGACATCGCCGATCCGCGGGGTCTCACGCCGCTTCCCTCCACCACGGTCACCTCTCCCTGGCGGCTCACCCGCGACCGCCTCGCCTCGACCTGGGTGGGCGTGGGCGGAGCAGGCACCGTCGCCCGCCGCCTGCGACAGTCCGGATGGGCGCAGGACGTCGTCGCCTTCCGTGCGACCCAGCTCGGTTGGGCCGTCGGTGGCCTCGCGATCGGCGCCGTCGTCGTGGTGATGCTGTCGATCGTGGGACGCGGCGCGCCGGCTCTCGCCCTGGTGCCGCCGCTGCTGGCCGCCGCGGGCATCGTCGGATGCGACAACCGCCTCAGCCGGGCGGCGCGCGCGCGGATCACGCGTGTCGAGGAGGAGCTGCCGACGGTGCTGGAGTTCCTGGCCCTGTGTCTGGCCGCCGGTGAGGGCCTGCGCGATGCCCTGCGGCGCGTCGGCGAGGTGGGGTCGGGCGTGCTCACGGCCGAACTGCGCGGGGCGGTGCTTGCCAGCGGCACCGGGTCGAGCCTGCCCGACGCGCTGCTGGCGGTGTCGAAAGGGCTCGACGTGCCCGCGCTCTCGCGCGCGGTCGAGCACCTGGTCGCCGCGATGGACCGCGGGGCCCCGCTCGCGCACGTCCTCCAGGAGCAGGCCGTCGACGCGCGAGAGGACGCCAAACGGGGGCTGCTGGAGATGGCCGGCCGCAAGGAGATCCTCATGCTCCTGCCGCTCGTGTTCCTGATCCTGCCGCTGTCGGTGCTGTTCGCGATCTTCCCGGGCATCGTGATGCTGCGCCTCGGCGTCGGCTGACCGCGCGCGGGGGAGCTGTGGATAATTCCCCCGCCGACGCGCGTATCTCGCGACACTCGAGGCATGGCCGGTTCACAGCGATCCTCTGTCCGCGATCTCGCCGAGGACGAGACGGGAGACGTTCCCGGCTGGGTGCTGGTCACACTGATGACCGCCGGCTTGGTGGTCGCGATCTGGACGCTCGCCGGGCCCGCGCTGGCCGACCTGTTCGAGCAGGCGCTCAGCCGCGTCTCCGGATTCTGATCGGAGCGCGCGATGCACGCGTTGCGCGATGACGAACGCGGCTCCAGCACCGTGGAGTTCGTTCTCGTCGGAACGCTCCTGACGCTCCTCACCCTCGGTGTGCTGCAGCTCGCGCTCGCCGTCTACGTCCGCAACGTCGTGCACGACGCCGCGGTGGAGGGCGCCTACTTCGGCGCGCTCGCCGACACGGATGCCGCGGCCGGCGCGACCCGCACCGCACAGCTGATCGAGACCGCCGTCGGCGCCGGCATCGCCGCGGAGGTCACCGCCGCCGACACGGACTCGGCCCGCGGCCCGGAGGTCGAGGTGCGCGTCGTCGCGACACTGCCGCTGGTCGGCTTCCTCGGCGTTCCCGCGGGATGGGAGGTGACGGCTCGTGCCCCGCGCGAGAGCTTCGACTGATCCCGCGCGCCGCAGCCGGCGTGTGCTGACCGACGAGGGCGGCTCGGCATCCCTGGAGTTCATCACGGTCGGGCTCATCCTGCTCGTTCCCCTCGTCTATCTCATCGTCGCCCTCGGAACCGTCCAGTCGCAGGCGCTCGGCGTCGAGACCGCGTCCCGGCAGCTCGCACGCACGATCGCGTCGGCGCCCGACGCCGCGACCGCAGAACTGCGTGCCCAGCGCGTGCGGGAGGCGATCGCCGCCGAGTACGGCATCGATCCGTCGCGCATCGACGTGCAGGTGCGGTGCTCGACGCCCGGTCCGTGCCCGGCGGCGGGGGCGGTGGTGTCGGTGACCGTCGCCACGGAGGTGGCGCTCCCACTCGTGCCGCCCGTGTTCGGTCTCGACCAGGTGTCCCGCGTGCCGGTCACGGCGACGGGGGTCCAGAAGGTCTCGCGTTATGGGGCGCAACCGTGAGAGCGCTCGCTGCGGCCTGCCGCGACGACGAGGGCGGCAGCGTCCTGGTGCTCGCGCTCGGCTACGCCGTGATCGCGATCGTCCTCGTGCTCGTCTGCGTCGACGCGAGCAGCCTCTACCTCGCCCAGAAGCGCCTGGATGCCGCGGCCGACGCGGCCGCTCTCGCCGGTGCCGACGGCTTCACGCTGTCGACCGACGGGGGCGTGCCCGCCGCGCGCCTGACCGACGCCGGCGTGTACGCGCAGGCCGCCGACCTGCTCGCCGCCGTGGGGACGGCGGAGCTGGTCGCGGCATCCGCGCCGGACGGCGTCTCGGCCCGGGTCACCGTGGCCACCACCTGGCATCCACCGGTGCTCACGCTGTTCGTGCCGGACGGATGGCCGCTGCAGGCCACCGCGACGAGCCGCACGGCTCTCAGATAGCGGAGGCGCCCTCCGCGGCGGGCCGGCGGCGCGGCCACGCGGCCCATCCTGGCGGCAGCTCATCGAGAACGCGCTCCGCCGCGGCGAGACGGTCCGGAGGGAGGGTGATCGCGCTCGAGGAGCCCCCGGACGACCCGGTCGGGTATCGCAGCCGGTACCACGCCGTCGGTGCGCCGCCCCGGTGATCGACGCTTTCGCCGTAGTCGCCGGAGACGATGGCGACGACGTGCTCTTCCAGGTCGTCGGCCTCGCTCTGCCAGGTCGTGTCGCAGGCGTCGCACCCGCACTGAGGGAAGGGGAAGTCGTGCAGCACACCCGCGTGGAGCAACAGTCCGGGGAAGGCGGTGAAGACGAACGTCAGCGGAGCGGAGGCCGGATCCCGCGGGCGTACGCGCACGGCGCGCGGCACCTCCCAGCTCGGGGGAGCCAGGAGGTCTGCGACGACGCCGTCGCCCTCCTCGATCTCGACGTCGTACGTGTCGCGCAGGTGCTCGATGAGTGCCGCCGCGACCGCGTGCAGCGGCGCGTACCGCTCCGGGTGCGCGGTGACGGAGTACGCCTCGTCCGGAGGTGAACCCTCCCACCGCCGGCCGTACTCGATGACCTCGCCGTCCGCGTCGACGAACACCTGCGGCTCGATCGACGGGCGGGCGTAGGCGCTCATGCCGTCATCCTGCCGCAGGCCGCCGCGGTGCGCACTCACCGTTCGCGCGGGACGAACCGGGGCACCCAGCGGATGAAGCCCGCCGCGCCCGCCAGCCCGATCACACCGATCACGCCGGTGGCCACCGACAGTGACACCGCCGCCGCCACGGCCGACACGAGCAGCGGGGCGATCGCGCCGCCGGCATCCGTGAGCGTGCGCCACGACCCGAGGAACGCCGCCGGATCGTCCTGCGGGGCGACGTCGGCGCCGAGGGTCAGCAGGATGCCGCTCGACAATCCGTTGCCCACGCCGAGCACCGCGGCGAACAATGCGAACCACATCGCCGCCTGCGACAGGTCGTGCGTGAAGGCCAGGGCGAGGAAGCCCGAGCCCATCAGCACCATCGCGGGAAGCGCCGCCCACAGTCGGCCGAAGCGGTCCATCACCTGCCCGCTCGCGTAGAAGAGCGCGAAGTCGATCGCGCCGGAGATGCCGACCACGAGCGCGATCGTCTGGGCGTCGAGCCCGATCGACACGCCCCACAGCGGCAGCACCACCTGACGCGCCGAGCGCACCGCCGACAGCGACGCGGCCGCCAGCCCCAGCCGCGACAGCACGCCCCGATAGCGCCACATCGTGCGGAACACCCCAACGCGCTCGGGGACGGGGATCGATCCGGTCACGGGCTCGCCGGTGTCCTCCGCGAGCCGCGAGTCGCCGGTGGTGGTCGTCCGGGGCAGCGGCGCGGCATCCTCGGGGTCGGGCCCGAAGACGAGCAGAGCGATCGTGGCGACGAGGCACGCGCCGAAGAACCACACCGTGGAGTGCTCGTCCTGGAAGATCGCGATGAGCGCGGCGGCGATGAAGGGCCCCACGAACATGCCGAGCCGGAACGTGCCTCCCAGCAGCGACAACGCCCGAGCGCGGTACGCCAGGGGCACGCGCGTCGTCATGAACGAGTGGCGCGCGAGGCCGAACGCGGCCGCGCAGAAGCCGATGAGGAACACGGCGGCGGCCAGCACCGGCAGGCTCGGGGCGAACAGCATCCCCGTCACGCCGCCGATCGCGAGCACGCCGCCGATGATCATCGTCAGCCGCTCGCCGATGCGGCCCACCGCCCAGCCGGCCGGGATGTTGCCGCACAGCTGGCCGACGACGAGAGCGGATGCCACGAGTGCGGCCGTCGGCACGTCGGCGCCGAGCTGCGCCGCGATCACCGGGAACAGCGGCACCACCGCGCCCTCGCCGAGCGCGAAGAGCACGGTCGGACCGTAGATCATCGGGGCGAGACGCCAGAGCATCGGCCCCATGCCGGGCGCGGACGCGGGGTCGGGCATGCGGGAGCTCACCCGATCCACGTTAGTCTGGAGTGTCATGCTTGATTTCGATCCTTCCGCCGACATCCAGGCGCTGCGTTCCACCTTCTCCGACATCCAGGCGGTGGTCGACGTCGAGGGGCTGCGCGCGGAGATCGCGCGACTGTCGGAGGAAGCCGGCGCCCCCGACCTCTGGGACGACGTCGAGAAGGCGCAGAAGGTCACCAGTGCGCTCAGCCACCGCCAGGCCGACCTCAAGCGCGTCGCCGATGTCGAGCAGCGCCTCGACGACCTCGACGTGCTGGTCGAGCTCGCCCACGAGATGGACGACGAGGACACCGCCGAAGAGGCACGCCGCGAGATCGCCGCGCTCCAGGACGTCATCGGCCAGCTCGAGGTGCAGACGCTCCTGGACGGCGAGTACGACGACCGTCCCGCCGTCGTGACGATCCGCTCGGGCGCGGGCGGCGACGACGCCACGGACTTCGCCGAGATGCTGCTGCGCATGTATCTGCGCTGGGCCGAGCGGCACAAGTACTCCGTGAAGGTGATGGACACCTCCTACGCCGAGGGCGCGGGCATCAAGTCGGCGACCTTCGAGGTCGACGCGCCCTACGCGTACGGCACCCTCTCGGTCGAGGCGGGAACGCACCGTCTCGCCCGTATCAGCCCGTTCGGCGGCGCCGACAAGCGCCAGACGTCCTTCGCCGCGGTCGAGGTCATCCCCGCGCTCGAAGAGGCCGTCGAGGTCGAGGTGCCCGAGAACGACATCCGCGTCGACGTGTTCCGCTCGTCCGGCCCCGGCGGACAGTCCGTCAACACCACCGACTCGGCCGTGCGCATCACCCACCTTCCGACCGGCCTCGTCGTCTCGATGCAGAACGAGAAGAGCCAGATCCAGAACCGTGCGGCCGCCATGCGGGTGCTCCAGACCCGTCTGCTCCTCCTCAAGCGCGAGGAGGAGGCGGCCAAGAAGAAGGAGCTCGCCGGCACGATCACGGCGAGCTGGGGCGACCAGATGCGCTCCTACTTCCTCTACGGTCAGCAGCTCGTCAAAGACCTCCGCACCGGCTACGAGGTCGGAAACCCCGCCGTCGTCTTCGACGGCGACCTCGACGGTCTCATCGCCGCCGGCATCCGGTGGCGCAAGCGCAAGGACGCCGACGACTGATCAGCTCCGCGATCACCCGCGGCGTGCAGTCGACACGCGGCGAGTGTCGCACCCGGCATCCGACGGGCGTCGACGTAGGCTCGTCGAGTCATGATCCGGTTCGAGCACGTCACCAAGAAATACCGAGGGACCAGCAAGCCGGCGCTGAGCGACGTCGACTTCGAGGTGCAGCGCGGGGAGTTCGTCTTCCTCGTGGGCGCGTCCGGCTCGGGGAAGTCGTCCTGTCTGCGTCTGATCCTGCGGGAGGACGGCCCGAGCGAGGGCCGCGTCGTCGTGCTCGGTCGCGACCTGAAGACGCTGTCCACGCGCAAGGTCCCCTATTTCCGCCGACACATCGGCTCGGTCTTCCAGGACTTCCGGCTGCTGCCCAACAAGACCGTCTTCCAGAACGTCGCCTTCACGCTGCAGGTCATCGGATCGTCGCGAGGGTTCATCCAGCAGGCGGTGCCCGAGGCGCTCGCCCTCGTGGGCCTCGACGGCAAGGAGAAGCGACTGCCGCACGAGCTCTCCGGCGGTGAGCAGCAGCGCGTCGCGATCGCGCGGGCGATCGTGAACCGCCCGCAGATCCTCCTGGCCGACGAGCCCACCGGCAACCTGGATCCCGCGACCTCCATCGGGATCATGCAGTTGCTCGCACGCATCAACGCCGGCGGCACCACGGTGGTGATGGCGACCCACGAAGCGGGCTTCGTCGATCAGATGAAGCGGCGCGTCATCGAGCTGCGCGGCGGCGTGATGATGCGCGACGACCGTCACGGCGGCTACGGCGACACGTCGTCGCTGCCGTCGCTCACCCCGCAGGCGGAGAAGGGTGCCGCCGCGACCGCGGCGTTCAGCGCCGTGCTCGAGCTGCAGCGCGAGATCGCGCAGGCGCCCGTCGAGCCCGTTCCCGCCCCGCCGACGGTGGATGCCGCGGCATCCGTCCCCGCCGAGCGCACCCCGCCCGTGCAGCGGCCCGCGGCCGACGCCGCCGAGCCGGCCCCCACGACGAGACCGATCGCGATCAACGCCCCGGACGTCGACCTCGGCCAGCTCGGCCTCGGTGACATCGACCTCGGCAGGCTCGGCGTGGCCGATCGCCTCCGCCGCGAGACCGACGAGAACGACGAAGTGGGACCGACCTCATGAGGATGCAGCTGATTCTCGCGGAGGCGCTCACGGGGCTCCGCCGCAACGCGTCGATGGTCATCTCCGTCGTGCTCGTCACGTTCGTCTCGCTGACGTTCGTGGGTGCGGCGATGCTGATGCAGATGCAGATCGGCAAGATGCGCGACTACTGGGTCGATCGCGCGCAGGTGTCGATCCTGATGTGCCGTGACGACTCCACCGCGACGACCTGCGCAGACGGCGCGGCGACCCAGGAGCAGATCGATCAGGTCTCCGAACGGCTGTCGAGCTCGGCTCTCGGCGGCGTGGTCCGCGACGTGCGCTACGAGTCCGCCGACGAGGCCTACCAGAACCTCATCGACCTCTACGGCGACGAGTACAAGGACTACGTCACCCCCGCGCAGCTCGGCGAGACCTACTGGGTCGGGCTGGTCGATCCCGGGAAGGCGGATGTCATCACCGAGGCCTTCCAGGGCATGGACGGCGTCGAGGGCGTCAAGAACCAGATGCAGTACCTCGAACCGCTCTTCTCGGCGCTGACGATCGCGACCTACATCGCGGTCGGCATCGCCGTGCTCATGCTGATCGCCGCGGTCCTGCTCATCGCCACCACGATCCGCCTGTCCGCCTATGCGCGACGGCGGGAGGTGGGGATCATGAGACTCGTCGGCGCCTCGAACAGATTCATCCAGACGCCGTTCATCCTCGAGGGCGTCTTCGCGGCCTTCATCGGGTCGGTGATGGCGGGGGCGGCGATCGTCGTCGGCGTGCACTTCGGTGTGGGGGAGTACCTCAAGGGACGCGTGACCTTCATCACCAACTGGGTGAACATGGGGGATGCCGCGATCGTCATCCCTCTGATCATCGTCATCGGCCTGGTCCTCGCGGCACTGTCCGCGGGCTTCGCGATCCGCCGGTGGCTGCGGGCGTGAGATAGACTGACGGGCTGCCGTGTCCGCGGCATCCCGTCGCATTCGGCGGACCACACGACGAAGGATCAGCCATGCCCAGGGAACGCGGGGAGAAGGTCATCGCGACCAACCGTCGCGCGCACCACGACTACACCATCGAGAAGACGTACGAGGCGGGCCTCGTGCTGACCGGGACCGAGGTGAAGTCGCTGCGTCAGGGGCGGGCCAATCTGACCGACGGATACGCGTACATCGACGGCGGGCAGGCGTTCCTCGACGCGGTCCACATCCCCGAGTATTCGCAGGGTCACTGGACCAACCACGCTTCGAAGCGCACGCGGAAGCTCCTCCTGCACAAGGAGGAGATCGTCAAGCTGTCGCACGCCGTCAGCGCGGGCGGCTACACGCTCGTCCCCCTGAAGCTGTACTTCTCCGACGGCCGCGCGAAGGTCGAGATCGCGGTGGCGAAGGGCAAGCGCGAGTACGAGAAGCGCCAGACCATCCGCGAGCGTGAGGACAAGCGCGAAGCCGAGCGGGCGATGCGCAGCCGCAACCTGCGCGGCGAGTAATCGCCGACGGCCGGGCGTTTCGACTCGGCGCTCGGCGCCTGGCTCGACGACCGAGGGTGCGCCCGTTACCGGGCGGTGAAGCGGGCCTCCACCCCGGCGGAGACGACGATCTCCTCGGGGCGGAGCTCGACGGCCGCGCCGGCGGAGTCGAACGCGGCGGCCTTCGCCATCATTCGCGGGGCCCCGGGCGCGGTCGCCGATCCGAGCAGTCCGAGGTCGGCGATCTCGACCGGGGTGACCTCGTGGCGCCCGATGGCCGCCGCGTAGGCGGTGGCGCGGTCGACGGCGACGGCCACCGCATCCGTCGCGACCTCGCGCTCCAGGCGCGCCCGCGTCGCCGGGGTGAGCTGCCACTCGATCGCGCCCACCTGCAGGCCATCGGTCAGGGCGATGTCGTTCAGCCAGTCCGACAGGTCGGTGGGGTCGACGAAGGTCGCGGTGAACTCGACGGCGGCGTGGTGCACGAGGTCCAGCTGGCGTCCCTCGTTGTTCCATGGACGATCGGCCCACACCGACAGGCGCTGGCTCGACCACTCCGCGACCGCCCCCGTCGCGGCACGCGCGGCGAGCTCGCCTCGAAGCGGCTCGGCGAGTGCCGAGACGCGCTCGATGACGGCGGTGCGTTCCGGGCCGTCGGCGGTCGCGGTGACGTGCGCGACCGCCCGCTCCGGAAGCACACGGGCATGGCTCTCGCCGCGGACGGTGATCGTGACATCGGTCATGGGGTAAACTGTAATGCTCGGGTGCCTTCGGCATCCGGTGACAACTCCACAGCGTGACAGTGGCTCATTCGCCGCAAGGCACACGGGGCTGATCGGTTTCGACAGCGTCTGTGAATCTGCGAGAAGCGGGCCGAGGATGCAGGGTTATCTCGTAAACGATCTCTGCAAAACTACAAGTGCCGAATCCAAGCGCACTGACTTCGCCCTCGCTGCCTAAGCGAGCCCGATAGTCCGTCAGACCGTGTGTGACCCCGCCACGGACCCTGGCGTCATCTAGGGGTCTTGCTGTGTGACGGCGCCTGGACGTCACGCGGGACTCTTCCCAGGCTGGGCTCGTCGACTTAGGTGTCTGTGACAAAGGTCGGAGCCGAGCAGAACGTCTGCACAGACTGCGCCCGGAGAAGACGCAGTATCTCAGCGTTGGACGGGGGTTCGATTCCCCCCAGCTCCACGACGTCACTGTCACCGCCGAAGGCCCCGGCATCCGTTTCGATGGATGCCGGGGCCTTCGTCGTGGGAGAGCCGGGTGGCCGCGTCGTCAGCCGGCGGTGGCGGGGATGAGCAGCAGGTTCTGCTTCGTGTCGGAGACGGCGACCCAGCCGTCGCCGAACTGATACGTCATGCCGTAGCCGTCGGCATCCGTCGTGAGCGCACGAGCGGAGTCCTGCGTGATGTAGAAGCCGTCGTCGGAGGGCTCGCGGCGCCACCCCTCCTGCACGAGCTGCTCCGCGATCGTCTCCGCCTCGTCCGCGGTGATCGCCGACCAGCCGAACTCGATCAGGTTCCCCGACGCCACCGAGTAGTTCGCCCAGGTGCAGATGAGACCGCCGTCCAGCGCCGAGCTGGGCGGCTGGGTCTCGAACGTGAACGGGGTCTGCTTGAACGTCCATCCCTTGCTCTTGAACTCGGCGAGCGTGTCGGGATCGATCATGCCCTCGCAGCTGTCGGTCGACCCGGAGGACGCCGACGCGTCCGGCGTCGGCTCCGGAAGGGCCCCGGTGGGCGTGGGCGAGACCGCGTTGCCGGTCGTCGTGGGATCGGCGGCGGACGGCGCGGCGGAGGCGCACCCCGTGAGCACCAGCGCCGTGGCGAGGGCCAGAGCCGGAAGGGTGAGGGGCGCGAAGCGAGAACGTGTCATCGGTGGGGGGTCCGATCGGATCAGCGGGCGGCGGGGGAGGCGCCGAGGAGGATGAGGAAGTCGTCGTGCAGGCGCCCATTGGTCGCCAGGGACGAGCGCGACGCGATCGAGTCGGCGCCGTCGATGTCGGTGAAGCGCCCGCCGGCCTCGTGCACGATCGGCACGAGCGCGGCGATGTCGTACTCCTTCACGCCGAACTCGGCGACGAACTCGAGGCGACCCTCGGCGAGCAGCATGTAGGGCCACGTGTCGCCGTAGCCGCGGTCGCGCCAGACGGCACGGCTGAGGCGCAGCAGGTCGTCGGTTCGGCCGACCTCGTCCCACTGGGCGATGGACTGGAAGCTCACGCTCGCATCCGCGACGCTCGCCACGCTCGAGACCCCGAGTCGGCGGCTACCGCCGTCGGGGGTGTTCGTCCACGCGCCGTGACCGGATGCCGCCCACCAGCGCCGGCCGAGTGCCGGCTGGCTCGCGACGCCGACGCGCGGCACGCCGTCGATCGCGAGCGCGATGAGGGTCGTCCACATCGGGATGCCCTTGAGGTAGTTGGCCGTGCCGTCGATCGGGTCGATGATCCACTGCCGCGTCTCGTCGCCCGAGGCGCCGTACTCCTCGCCCAGGATGCCGTCGTGCGGCCGCTGCGTCGACAGCAGGTCGCGCAGGGCCCGTTCGGTGGCGAGATCCGCCTCGGTCACGTGCGACGCGTCGGCCTTGAGCTGGATGTCGAGATCGGCGGCGTCGAAGCGCGCCATCGTCACGGCATCCGCCGCGTCGGCGAGTCGCAGCGCGAGCTGCAGGTCGTCGGTGAGGTCACCGTCGAAGGGCGTGCTCCAGGGAGACGCGGTGGCGGGGGAGGTCACACACTCAAGGATACGCGCCGCGGTCGTCTCGATTCGCGGTGAGCCTTTCGGGATGGTAACGTTGTCCCTCGGTTCGCCAGTGATCTTCTCGAGGATCCGGCGGCCGAACGGAACGCACCTCTAGCTCAATCGGCAGAGCAACTGACTCTTAATCAGTGGGTTCTGGGTTCGAGTCCCAGGGGGTGCACTTCACCAGAAACGGTCTCCGCGGAAGCGGGGGCCGTTTCTGCGTTAACCCCTCTGCGAACCACTCCAGGGGCTGGCCCGTAGGCCCCAGCGGTTCGATCCAACATTCAGGTGTATGGATCTCGGCTTTCACGCCAGACGGCATCCCGAGCGTTGTGGGGCGCGTCCCGTGCAGCCTGACGGTTCCTGCCGCCCGCCGCTAGTGTGCATTCATGACCGAAATTACGAACGGGCAGTCTGCCAAGCATCAACTCGCCACAGCGATCAGCAGCGCTCTTGCGAAGGCTGCCGGAACGTACCCCGGAGTGCAGAAAGCGCACGACGAAGCGGGGGGACTCATCGCGGAGGCTGTCGACAGACTTATTGCGTATCACGTGGCCGGGACCACCGACGAGCCATACGTGCGCGATTGACTCAGTACGCATGACCTGGCTCCTGGTCGTAATGGTGGCGCTCTCGGTTGTGCTGCCCTTGATTGGTTTGTTCAGACTCTGGATCTTGAGTTCGCGAGAAGTCGATCAACTCGCAACGGGGGAGAGTGCCAACGAGATCGCCTACATGGGTGGGATCGGTCGTGTTGCTCGCGTTCGCGAGAGTGCTCGGCGTAGCCATCACAACATCACCCTTGATTTCGCTTTTGTTGGAGCCGGGGTTGTGCTCGGTGGGGCCGCATCGATCATTCAGCTGCTGTGGACCTGAGTGGCGCTGTGCCCGCTGGCTAGTTGGAATGACTTCGGAATCTCGATTTGGCCCGGGGTGGGCTGAGAAGGAGGCGAGGCCCGCCTGCGACGATGCGGGGAAATCTGCATACGCGCCAACTCGTCATTCACCATCGCCTCCCAAGAGCCGGTCACAGCTGCACCGCCTCGGCGATCAGCAGCAGCTGGTGGGCAAGCTCGAACGAGTCGTCATCGAGATCCCAGACCCTGAAACAGTGGGTTCTGGGTTCGAGTCCCAGGGGGTGCACCACCGAGACAGTCCCTCGATCGCAAGGTCGGGGGACTGTCTGCGTTGTGACGCCGACGACGGTCGCGAGTTACTGACGGCGCTGCGCATCACGGCGGTGCGAACCGCGTCGATACGCTCGATTGCATGGGCTTCTCGCCTCTGGGTCTCGTGCTCAGCATCGCTCTGTTCGCGCCCAGCCTCCTGCTCGTACGGTTTCCGCCGCGCCCCGCGCCGACGAGCGTCGGGGTCCCGCGCGGCGTGGTCGCGCTGGAGCGTGTGGGGCAGGTGCTGTGCGTGACGGTGCCGGTCATCACCGTCGGCGGGGACGTGCGCTGGTGGTGGGCCCTGCCGGTGTCGCTGCTGGTCGTCGCCTACTGGGCGCTGTGGATCCGCTTCGTCGCCGGCGGGTGCCGACTGGATCTCCTCTTCGGCCCCGTGTGGGGCGTTCGCGTGCCGATGGCCGTGCTTCCCGTCGCCGCGTTCCTCGCCGGTTCCACGTGGCTCGCCAATCCGTGGATGGCGGTCGCCGCCGTCGTGCTCGCGGCGGGGCACCTCCCGAGCTCGCTGTTCACGGCGCGGTCGCTGTGAGGCGGATGCGTCGGCCCGATGAGGGCGATCAGCGCCGACGCATCCCCCACCACCCTTACGCGGCGTCGCCGACGAGCACCGCGGCGGCCTCCTCCGCGGCATCCGCGTCGTGGGCGTCGATGCGGGCCAGCGCCCGCCGGCCGATCAGGATGGTCGCCGCGGAGATCAGCACCGAGACGGCGGCGAACACGAACGGCACCGAGGCGTTGAACGCGTGCCACAGGGCGGCGGCGATCGGGGGAGCGGCGGCTCCGCCGAGGAAGCGCACGGCGGAGTACGCCGACGACGCCACCGAGCGCGGCAGGTCGGTCGCCTCCATCACCGACTCGGTGAGGATCGTGTTCATCAGACCCAGCAGCAGACCGCCGACGATGATGCAGGTCACCAGCCCCGCGGGGGAGGTGACGACGACGGCGGCGACGAGCAGATCGATCGCCAGCAGCGGCAGCACCACCAGCATGGCCGTGCTGCGGGACAGGCGACGCAGCAGGATCGGAGCCACCCACACGCTCGTCACGGCGAGGGCCACGCCCCAGCCGAAGAAGGTCAGACCGATGCCCATCGCGCCGAATCCGAGCGGGAACGGCGAGAAGGCCAGCAGCACGAAGAACCCGATGTTGTAGAACAGCGCCGCGATCGCGAGCACTGCGAGCGCGGGCTGGCGCAGCGCCTGGAACGGCGCCGACAGCTTCACGGGTGTGCGCTTCTCCTCGCCGCCGCGCAGCAGCACGAGCACGGCGATGAAGGCGATCGCCATCAGCGCGACGACACCGAAGAACGGGCCGCGCCAGCTGATCTCCCCCAGGATGCCGCCGAGCAGCGGTCCGATCGCGATGCCCAGACCGAGCGCCGCCTCGTACAGGATGATCGCCGCGGCACTGCCGCCCGAGGCTGCGCCGACGATCGTGGCGAGAGCGGTCGAGATGAACAGGGCGTTGCCCAGACCCCATCCGGCGCGGAAGCCGATGACGGCGTCGACGCTGCTGGCCAGGGCGCACAGCAGGGCGAACACGACGATGAGGCCGAGGCCGATCAGCAGGGTCGCCTTCGTGCCGATGCGTGATGAGATCCAGCTCGTGACGAGCATCGCCAGGCCGGTGACCACCAGGTAGCTCGTGAACAGCAGCTCGGTCTCGACGGGGCTCGCCTGCAGCGACTCGGCGATGGCGGGAAGGATCGGGTCGACTAGACCGATGCCCATGAAGGCGATCACGCACGCGAACGCGACGGCCCACACCTGCGCGGGCTGACGCCAGATGCTGACGCGGGAGGATGCGGGGGAGGCGCTCATCGGGCGACCTCCGCGACCCGCGTGCGGGCATCGACGATGTCGGCGGCGCGACGGATCGTCGCCCACTCCTGCTCGTCCAGGTCGGCGAAACGCGGCGCGAGGGCGGCGCTCAGCACCCGCAGCCACTCGTCGAGGGCGCTCATCCCGGCATCCGTCGCCGACACGAGAGTGGCGCGCGAGTCGCCCGGGTCGGTGGTGCGCTCGACGAGCCCGGCCTCGGCCATCTGCGTGACCAGCCGCGTCATGCCGGGCTGGGTGACGCGACTGAGCGTCGCGAGATCGCCGATGCGGAGGGGACCGTTGTCGCGGAGCAGGACGAGGGTCCGCCACTGGGCGGCGGGGGCTTCGGTGCGGGTCTCGAGCGACGCGACGCGGGTGAGCGCGTGCGCGCCGACGAGCAGCCGCAGGATGTCGTCGGTGTGTTGCATATCCTCAGTATATATCGGAGGTATGGAAAGGGGTGGGTTACCGGATCGTGACCACCGGCTCGCTCGCGGTGTTTGACATCGGGGGGCGACCTGAACATGATGGCAGTACCTGAATCAGTTCTCAGGTCTTCCTTCCAATGGTGAAAGGCACGCACATGCGGGTTACGAAGAAGTTGCTCCACGCGAGTTTTGTGGCCGTCGTCGCGACGACGGCCATCGCTCTGTCGGCCTGCGCGCCGCAGGACGGGGCCGCAGGCGGCGGCTCGACCGAGGGCTCCGGCCCGGCCGAGATCACGGTGGGCGTCGTCACCAGCGAGACGGGCCCCCTCGCCAGCTACGGCAAGCAGTACCTCGACGGCTTCAAGGCCGGGCTCGACTATGCGACCGACGGCTCGAACGAGGTCGACGGCACGAAGATCACCGTCGACTACCGCGACGACGCGGGCGACCCCGACACCGCCGTCGGCGCGGTCAAGGAGCTCATCGGCCAGGGTGTCACCCTCCTCGCCGGCAGCGCCTCGTCGGGTGTCGCCGCCGCCGTCGCAGAGCAGGCCGGTCAGAACAAGGTGCTCTTCATCTCGGGCCCCGCCGCCGCCGATGCGCTCACCGGCGTCAACGCCTACACGTTCCGCAGCGGTCGGCAGTCGGCGCAGGACGTCGCCACGGCCGGCACGTTCCTCGGCGACCTCAACGGCAAGACCGTCACCGTGTTCGCGCAGAACACCGCGTTCGGCAAGGGTAACGAGGCGGCCGTCCAGGCGATCCTCGGGGCGAAGGGGGCGACCGTGAACAGCGTGCTCGTCGCCGAGGACGTCACCGAGTTCACACCGTTCGCGCAGCAGGTGCTCGCCGCGAAGCCCGATCTCGTCTTCGTCGCGTGGGCCGGCGCCACCTCGGGGGCGATGTGGCAGGCGATGAGCCAGCAGGGCGTGCTCGACGCCGTCCCCGTCGTCACGGGCCTCGGCGACTCCGCCACCTTCGGGGCGTACGGCGCGGCATCCGAGAAGATCAAGTTCCTCAACTACTACTTCCCGGGCGCGCCCGACAACGAGGTCAACACCGCCATGGTCGACGCGGTGACCACGGCCGGGGGCACTCCCGACCTGTTCACCCCGGACGGCTTCAACGCGGCCCTGATGGTCGTGCAGGCGGTCAAGGAGGGCAAGGGTGACGTCGAGGCGATGGTCAAGAGCCTCGAGGGCTTCACCTTCCAGGGCCCCAAGGGCTCGCTGACCGTGCGTGCCGGCGATCACGCGCTGATCCAGGACATGTACCAGGTCAAGCTCGTCGCGTCCGGCGGCAACTTCGCTCCCGAACTGGTCGACACCGTCCCCGCGGACGAGGTCGCACCGGCCGAGAAGTGACCGGAACGAAGCGAGGCGCACCCGCATGAGCACCCCCGTCCCGTCCGCGCTGTCGATCGAAGGCCTCGGCCTGCAGATCGGCGGAGCCACCATCCTGAAAGACGTCGACCTCGACATCGCGCCCGGCAGCACCGTCGGCGTGATCGGTCCGAACGGCGCCGGCAAGACCACGCTGTTCAACGTGATCTCCGGCGTCACCCGGCCCACCTCCGGTCGCATCCTGATGGATGGCGTCGACATCACCCGCGCGTCGGTTCCGCAGCGCGCGCGGGCGGGACTGGGGCGCACGTTCCAGACCTCGAGCCTGTTCCCACGCCTGAGCGTGCTGGAGAACGTACGCCTGGCCGCGCAGGTCGGTCTCGGCGGCAACTACTCGCTGCTGCGGTTTCCCCGCCGGACGGATGCCGCGACCGCCCTCGCCCTCGAGCAGCTCGTCAAGGTGGGTCTCACCCACAAGCTCGACACCGCCGCCGGCGACATCTCGCACGGCGACAAGCGCAAGCTCGAGATCGCGGTGCTGCTGGCCACCGAGGCGAAGATCGTGCTGCTCGACGAGCCGATGGCGGGCGTCGCGTCGGGCGATGTCGCGGGACTCGTGGACACGATCCGCGCGATGCAGGATGCCACGGGCTGCACGGTGCTGATGGTGGAACACCACATCGACGTGCTCATGGGTTTCGTGCAGAAGGTCGCCGTCATGTATTCCGGGTCGATCATCGCGTTCGACGCGCCCCAGCAGATCATGGAGAACCCCGTGGTGCAGAGCGCCTACCTCGGCCGCACCGGAGAGCCGACGCAGGAGTCGGCCGCATGAGCGCACCGATCCTCACCGTCTCGCACCTGTCGGCATCCATCGCCGGGCAGCAGGTCGTCGAGGACGTGTCCTTCCAGGTCCCGGCGACGGGCATCACCGCCGTCCTGGGCCGCAACGGCGTCGGCAAGACCTCGACGATCCGCGGCATCCTGGGTCTCATCTCGCGTCGCGGCGAGGTGACGCTCGCGGGAGAGCGCATCGACACCCTTCCGACGTATCGCATCGTCCAGCGCGGCGTCGGCTACGTGCCCGAAGACCGGGAGGTGTTCGCCGCTCTCACGGTCGCGGAGAACCTCGCCCTCGCCGAACGCGACAAGAACCCACGACGCGAGTTCGTCGCGGAACTCTTCCCCGACCTCGTCGCCCGCCGCGGCCAGCTCGCGGGCACCCTGTCCGGAGGGCAGCAGCAGATGGTGTCGGTGGCCCGCGCGCTGCTCAACGAGAACCGGATCCTGCTCGTCGACGAGCCGACCAAGGGTCTCGCCCCGAAGATCGTCGGCGAGGTCGCCCAGGCGCTCCAGGAAGCCGCCAAGATCGTCCCGATCCTGCTCGTCGAGCAGAACCTCGACGTCGTCCGCCGCCTCGCCGACGACGCGATCGTCATCGCGGGCGGCCGTGTCGTCCACACCGGAAAGGCCCGCGAGATCCTCGACGACGACGCCCTCACCACCCGCCTCCTCGGCGTCAGCGCGGAGGCCCACGCATGAGCAGCATCGTCCTCATCCTGCTGACCGGTATCGGACTCGGCGCCCTCTACTTCCTGGTCGCGTCGGGGCTCAGCCTCATCTACGGGCTCATGCACGTGCTCAACTTCGCCCACGGCGCGTTCCTCACGCTCAGCGCCTTCATCGGCTGGCAGGTCGCGCAGGCGCTCGGCACCGCCTCGTGGGGCTCGTTCGTCGTCTCGATCCTCGTCGGCGCGCTGGTGGGAGCGGTGTTCGCCACGCTGACCGAGCTGGTGCTCATCCGGCCGCTGTACGAACGCCACATCGAACAGGTGCTCGTCACCGTCGGCCTCTCCTTCGCCGCGGTCGCGCTGTTCGAGGGCATCTGGGGGACGGATGCCGTGAACATCGCCGGTCCCGCCTGGCTCAAGGAGACCACCGAGATCCTCGGCGCCCGCATCCCGAACACCTATTGGGTGCTGATGCTCGCCGCCGCCCTCGTGTTGATCGCCCTGGTGCTGTTCCTGAAGAAGACGCGGTACGGCATGATCATCCGCGCGGGCGTCGAGAACCGGTCGATGGTCACCGCCCTCGGCATCGACGTGCGCCGGAGCTTCACGCTCGTGTTCGCGATCGGAGGCGCGGCGGCCGGCATCGGCGGCGTGCTCGCGATGCACTACACGACGTTCGTCTCGGCCCACCTCGGCGCGACGCTCCTGATCTTCGCCTTCATCGTCACGGTCATCGGCGGGCTCGGCTCGCTGACGGGGGCGGCGATCGCCTCGGTGCTGGTGGCCGTGCTCCAGCAGTTCGCCAACGTGTACCTCAGCGGCACGGGCGACTTCATCGTCGTCGTGCTGCTGGCCGTCGTGCTCCTCGTGCGACCCACCGGCCTCATGGGGAGGAAAGCATGACCGTCACCACCGGGGTCCCCACCCTCATCCCGGGCCGCCGCGGCGCCGCCCTGCCCTTCGTCGTCGGCGCCGCCCTCGTCGTGGTCATGGCCGTGCTGCCGCTGCTGAACATCTCGATCCCCGGCATCCTCCCCGGCGCCACCTACACACCCGGCACGCTCGCACTGCTGTCGCTGTGCATGGTGTTCGCCGCGCTCGCGCTGTCGTACAACCTGCTGCTGGGGACCTCCGGGATGCTGTCGTTCGGTCATGCGCTGTACTTCGGTGCCGGCGCCTACGGGCTGGGCCTCGCGCTGAAGCTCGTCGGCGTGCCGCTGTGGCCCGGGGTGTTCATCGCGCTCGTGGGCGGTCTCGCCATCGCCGCGTTCACCGGCGCGATCTCGATGCGGGTGTCCGGCATCCCGTTCGCGATGGTGACGCTCGCGTTCGCCCAGGCGGGATCGGTGCTCGTCCGCCGCAATCAGGACGTCACGGGCGGTGAGGAGGGGCTGCGTCTGCCCGTCGACCAGATCCCCGCCTGGCTCGTCGGCGTGTCGAACACCCGCAACCTCTACTGGGTGACCCTCGTCGTGCTGGTGATCGTGTACCTGGTGGTGCTGTGGGTCGATCGGTCGCGGCTCGGCCACCTGGCGCAGGCGACGCGCGAGAACGAGCTGCGCGTGCAGGTGCTCGGCCTGCGCCCCTACGCCGCGAAGCTGCTCGTGTTCGTCGCGGCGGCGCTGTGCGCCTCCCTCGCCGGCATCGCCTACATGCTGCTGCAGTCGGGCACGCAGCCCAGCGCCGTCGGCGCCGATCTGACGATCACCGTGCTCGTGATGGTCGTGCTCGGTGGCGTCGGGTTCCGCTGGGGTGCCATCGTGGGCGGCGTGCTCTACACGATCCTCGACCAGCGGCTCACGGTGCTGGCGCGCGCGGAGTGGATCCGCGACCTTCCCGACGTGCTGCGCATCCCGTTGTCGGAGCCGTTGTTCCTGCTGGGCGTACTGTTCATCCTCGTGGTGATGTTCCTGCCCGGCGGCATCGCCGGCACGATCGATGCGGCGGTGCGCCGTCGTCGCGGCGAGCGCTCCCGCTCGCAGCTGCGCCAGATCGACGATGCGGACGACGCCGTCGCCGAGCCCGCGCAGGTGCGCGCGTGAGCGGCGGGAGGGGGCGAGGGTGATGACCGGCGACCTCGACGGCGCGCACACGATCGGCCGCTGGCTCACCGATCGCGCCGGCGGCACGCCCGACCGCACCGCCATCGACGACCGCGGCGTGCGGATCGGCTACGGCGACCTCGAAGCGCGGGCCCGCGAGCTCGCGGCATCCCTCCGTCGCGCGGGCTACGGCCCGGGCGATCGGCTCGCGACGATCACCGGCAACTCGATCGACCACGTCGTGGTGTTCTTCGCCTGCGCGAAGGCGGGCATCGCGATGGTGCCGCTGTCGTGGCGGCTGTCGTCGCGGGAGTTGAGCGAGGCTCTGCTGCATGCGGCCCCGTCGCTCGTGGCGATCGAGGACGAGTACCTCGGTGTGGCGACCGACGCGCTGTCGCGCGTGGCCGCGCCGCCACCGACGGCATTGCTCGGCACGACCGGCATCGAGGCGGCCGTCCCGCCGCGCGGCGATGCGAGCGCGGCCGCGCCCGCCCGCGCCGTGCGCGACGACGATCCGCTTCTGGTCATCTACACCTCCGGCAGCGAGGCGGCGCCGAAGGGTGTCGTCCTGACCCACGCCAACTGCTTCTGGAACAACCTCGCGCTCGCGGGCGTGGCGCAGCTGACCGCCGACGACGTCGTGCTGGCGGTGCTGCCGCAGTTCCACGTGGCCGCCTGGAACTGTCAGCCGCTGCTGGCCTGGTGGGTCGGCGCGACGGTCGTGCTGGAACGCTCGTTCCAGCCGCGGCGTGTGCTGCAGCTGCTCGCCGAGCGGGGTGTGACGGCCATGATGGGCGTGCCCACCCAGTACCGGCTGCTGATCGACGACCCCGGCTTCGGCACCCTCGCCCGCGGGCGGCTGCGTCAGGCGCTCGTCGGCGGCGCGACGATCCCACCGGCGCTCGCGGCGCGGTGGGCGGATGCCGGTGTGCCGCTCACCCAGGGGTACGGCCTGACCGAGGCGGCTCCCAACGTGCTGTGCCTGCCGGCATCCGAAAGCGGTGTCCATCCCGGAGCGGTCGGGCGGCCCTACCCCCACGTCGACGTGCGGGTCGTCGATCCCGACGCGGGCCTCGAGCTGAGCGGGGAGGCGACCGGCGAGCTGTGGGTACGGGGGCCGAGCGTGTTCGCGGGCTACCTCCACGACCCCGCGGCGACCGCGCGGGCGATGACGGGGGACTGGCTGCGCACGGGGGACGTGGTTCACCGCGGCGCGGACGGCGTCTTCCGCATCGTCGACCGCAGGAAGGACATCTTCATCTCCGGTGGCGAGAACGTCGCCCCCGCCGAGGTGGAGCGCGCCCTCCTCCTGCATCCGGCGATCGCGGATGCCGCGGTCGTGGGAGTGCCCGACGACGTATGGGGCGAGCGCGGCGTCGCGTTCGTCGTACGGGCGGAGGGCGCGGCGCTCGGCGCCGACGAGGTGCTCGCCCACGCCCGCGCGGAACTGGCGGGTTTCAAAGTCCCCGTGCGCGTCGCGTTCGTCGACGACCTGCCACGGTCCACGATCGAGAAGCTGGCCCGTTCTCGACTGCGCGCTCGGGCCGCCGACCTGGTGAGAGGAAGTGCTCGTGAGCACAGTTGAGCAGTTCGAGCCCGAAGCGGCCTTCTCCGCGGCCGGGAAACCGCTGACCAAGCGCGGCGAGGCCACCCGTCGCAAGCTCCTGGAAGCCGCGGAGGAGGTCTTCGCCCACCTCGGCTACCACGAGGCGTCGATCGTGAAGATCACGGAGCGCGCGGGGATCGGGCTCGGCACCTTCTATCTCTACTTCGACAGCAAGCAGCAGGTCTTCGAGGAGCTGGTCGTCGATCTCAACCGCCGCGTACGCCACGCGATGGCCGAGGCGATGGCCGACACCGACAACCGCATCGACGCGGAGCGCGCGGGCTTCGAGGGGTTCTTCCGCTTCACCGCCGCCCACCCGGCGCTGTACCGGGTGGTGCGCGAGGCGGAGTTCGTCTCGCCCGAGATGCTGCGGCTGCACTACACGCGCATCGTGGAAGGCTACGAGGCCGGTCTGCGCGCCGCGCAGGCATCCGGTGACGTCGACACCGGGCTCGACCCGGAGGTGACCGCCTGGGCTCTCATGGGCGCCGGTGAGCTGATCGGCATGCGCTTCCTGCTCTGGGAGCGCGATGAGGAGGGGCAGCCTCCGGCGGCGATCCCCGACGCCGTCATCGACGGCATGATGCGCTTCATCCGCAACGCGCTCGCGGCACGCGGCGAGAGGGGACAGGACCATGACTGAGCAGGACCTCGCCGGGCGCCGCGCCGTCGTGACCGGCGGCGCGAGCGGCATCGGCCTCGCCTGCGCCGAGGAGTTCGCGCGCCGGGGCGCGCACGTGGTGATCGCCGACTTCAACGGCGACGCCGCGCAGGAGGTGGCGGAGCGCCTCGGCGGAGAGGCGTGGGTCGTCGACCTCTCCGCGACGGCGGCGCTGGACGACCTCTCGCTGGATGCCGACATCCTCGTGAACAACGCGGGTGTGCAGACCGTCGCGCCGATCACCGAGTTCGCGCCCGAGCGCTTCCGGTTCATGCAGCGGCTCATGGTGGAATCGCCCTTCCTGCTGATCCGCGCCGTGCTGCCCGGGATGTACGAGCGGGGATGGGGACGCATCATCAACATCTCCAGCGCGCACGGCCTGCGCGCCAGCGCCTACAAGTCGGCCTACGTGACCGCCAAGCACGCCCTGGAGGGGCTGTCGAAGGTGACGGCGCTGGAGGGCGGCCCGCACGGGGTGACCAGCAACTGCATCAACCCCGCGTATGTGCGCACGCCCTTGGTCGAGAAGCAGATCGCCGACCAGGCGAGCGTGCACGGCATCCCCGAAGAGGAGGTCGTGGAGAAGATCATGCTCACCGAATCGGTCGTCAAACGCCTGATCGAGCCGGCCGAGGTCGCCTCGCTGGCGGGCTGGCTGGCGAGCGATCACGCCGGGATGGTCACCGGCGCCAGCTACACGATGGATGGCGGATGGACGGCACGATGAGCACCCGCGCGGCGCGCGCCGTCGATGTCGCCGTCCCCGGCGGTTCGCTGCGGGTCGGTGTGTGGGAGGCCGAGCCGGGCGCCCCGACGATCCTCGCCGTCCACGGGGTCACCTCGTCGCACCTCGCGTGGGAGCTGCTCGCCGAGGCGCTGCCGCACGTGAGGATCGTCGCGCCGGACCTGCGCGGTCGAGGTCGCAGCAACGGCGTGCAGGGACCGGCGGGCATGGCGGCGCACGCCGACGATCTGGCCGCCGTCTGCGCGGCGCTGCAGCTCGTGCCCGACCTCGTGGTCGCGCACTCCATGGGCGCGTTCGTGTCGGTGGTGTTCGCGCACCGGCATCCCGACCTCGTCCCGCGTCTCCTCCTCGTCGACGGGGGACTTCCGCTGGTCGCCCCGGCCGACCTGACGCCGGACGAGCTGGTCGCGGCCATCCTCGGGCCGACGGCCGCGCGGCTCTCGCGCCGCTTCGCCGACGTGGACGACTACCTGGCGTTCTGGCGCGGGCACCCCGCGTTCGCGGCCGACTGGTCGCCCGCCCTCGAGCACTACCTCGCGTACGACCTCGACCGCGAGGCCGACGGCTCGTACCGACCGGCGACGAGCTACGCCACCACCGTCGAGGACACCGTCGACATGAACACCCGCTCGACGGTGCGCGACGCCCTCGAGGCGCTCACCGCGCCGACCACCCTCGTCACCGTGCCGCGGGGACTGCAGGACGAGGTGCCGGGGCTGTATCCGCCCGCACACCTCGCCGCACTCCTGCGGACGTATCCGTCGGTGGCGCACGTGGCGTGGCCGGAGTTCAACCACTACACGGTGGTGCTCTCCCACGCCGGTGCCGACCGCCTGGCCGCGCTGGTGGAGGAGCAGCTCGCCGCCGCCGTCCCGCTCACGCCGTAGCTCCGCCGCCCGCGGCATCTCGAGAAACCATCGGCGTCTCGACACATCACCGCTGCGGTGGTTTCTCGGGGTGGCGGTGGTTTCTCGGCGGGGGATGCCGGGGCCGCGGCAGAGGCGGCGCCTAATGTGCGCCGGCAGCGACGCGCGTGGTCAGCTGGTGCGCGTGGGCGAGGAGCGTGCGTCCGAGATCGGGAATGCGCTCGGGGGAGAACCGGAAGTCGACCCCCGTGAGGCTCAGCGCCCACTGCGGGTGCCCCGCGCGCGTGAACACGGCCGCTCCGATGCCGTAGCTGCCCTCGACGATGAGTCCCGGGTTGAGGGCGTAGCCGCGGGCCTGCGTCTCGCGCAGACGCGCGCGCAGACGCGGCTCGGCGTGCGCCGCGCCGTGGCGCTCGGCGAGCTCGGGATGCCGCTCGAAGTACGCGTCCACATCGTGGGGTGGCAGGAACGCGAGGATGGCGAGCCCCGCTGACGCAACGCCCAGGGGGAAGCGCACGCCCTCCGACAAGACGAACGACCGGATCGGGAACGCGCCGTCCTCGCGGATGAGGCACACCGTCTCGTCGCCGCGGCGCACCGACAGGAACGCGCTCTCCTCGGTGCGCACCGCGAGCGACCGGACGATGTCGCGCGCGATGGCGGTGATGTCGTAGCGGGATGCCGCGACCGTCCCCATGAGGTAGAGCTCGGGTCCCGGCATCCACGCGCCGGTGCGCTCGTCCTGGTCGACGAGGCCTTCGTGACGCAGCGCGGTGAGCAGACGGTGCGTGGTCGGGCGGGTCAGCTCGGCGCGGCGGGCGATCTCGGCGACCGAGAGGCCCTCCTCGCCCGCCGACGTCACGAGCCGCAGCAGCGCCGCCGCCCGCGCCACCGACTGCGCGCCGGGAATCGTTCGTCGCGCGGTGTCCATGATGTGGACAGTACGCGCCGCGGCATCCACATGGCAAGCGCCGACGTGCGCGGCCGGGTGCGACGGCGGAGGATGGAGGCGGACACGCGGTGACAAAGGAGTGATTCGTGATCGACAAGACCTACCCGTCGGCCGCCGGTGCGGTGGCCGACATCCCGGACGGCGCATCGCTGGCCGTCGGCGGATTCGGCCTCTCGGGCAATCCCATCGCGCTCATCGAGGCGCTGCTGGCCCAGGGCACGCGCGACCTGTCGATCGTCTCGAACAACTGCGGCGTCGACGACTGGGGCCTCGGCGTGCTGCTGAACGCGAAACGCATCCGCAAGATGACCTCTTCCTACGTCGGCGAGAACAAGGAGTTCGAGCGGCAGTTCCTCTCCGGTGAGCTCGAGCTGGAGCTGACACCGCAGGGCACGCTCGCCGAGAAGCTCCGCGCCGGCGGCGCGGGCATCGCGGCCTTCTTCACCCAGACCGGCGTCGGGACCCAGGTCGCCGAGGGCGGACTGCCGCGCAAGTACGACGGCGCCGGGGGCATCGCGGTGGCGTCGCCGCCGAAGGATGTCCGCACCTTCGCCGTCACCGGCGAGGAGCGCGACTACGTGCTCGAAGAGGCGATCGTCACCGACTTCGCGCTCGTGCACGCCGCGAGGGGCGACACCCACGGCAACCTCGTCTTCCACAAGGCCGCCCGCAACTTCAATCCGCTCGCCGCCATGGCCGGGAGGGTCTGCATCGCGCAGGTCGAGGAGCTCGTCGCCCCCGGCGAACTCGATCCCGACGGCATCCATCTGCCCGGCATCTACGTGCACCGCATCGTGGAGGTCGGCACCGACATCGAGAAGCGCATCGAGCGCCGCACCGTCACGGTCGACGACAGCGCCGACCGCGACATCCCGGAAGGAGCCTGAGATGGCGCGCACCCGCAACGAGATGGCCGCACGTGCGGCCGCGGAGCTGGCCGACGGGTCGTATGTGAACCTCGGCATCGGTCTGCCGACGCTCGTGCCGAACTTCGTGCCCGACGACGTCACCGTCGTGCTGCAGTCGGAGAACGGCATCCTCGGCGTCGGTCCGTACCCGACCGAGGCCCACGTCGACCCCGACCTCATCAACGCCGGCAAGGAGACCGTCACGGTCCTCCCGGGCGCCGCGTTCTTCGACTCGGCGCTGAGCTTCGGCATGATCCGCGGCGGGAAGATCGACGCGGCCATCCTCGGCGCCATGCAGGTGTCGGCCGCCGGCGACCTGGCGAACTGGATGATCCCCGGGAAGATGGTCAAGGGTCCGGGGGGCGCCATGGACCTCGTCCACGGCGCGGAACGCGTGATCGTGCTGATGGAGCACGTCGCGCGCGACGGCTCGGCCAAGATCGTCGACGCGTGTTCGCTGCCGCTCACGGGACGCGGAGTCGTCGACCGGATCATCACCGACCTCGCCGTCATCGACGTCACGGCCGACGGGCTCGTGCTCGTGGAGACCGCTCCGGGTGTCAGCGTCGCCGAGGTCGTCGCCGCCACCGAACCCCACCTGATCATCGCCGACGCACTCGAGGAGATCGCATGAGCACCGACGACATCGTCATCGTGGCCGCCGCCCGCACGCCGCAGGGCCGGCTCAAGGGGCAGCTCGCCTCCTTCACCGCCACGCAGCTCGGCGGGTTCGCCATCGCCGGCGCGCTCGCACAGGGTGCCATCCCCGCCGACGCCGTGGATGCCGTGATCATGGGCCAGGTGCTGCCGGCCGGTTCCGGACAGAACCCGGCGCGCCAGGCGGCCCTCGCCGGCGGACTCGGCTGGGACGTCCCTGCATCCGCCGTCAACAAGGTGTGCCTGTCGGGGCTGACCGCGATCATCGACGCCAAGCGGATGATCGCCTCCGGCGACGCGAGGGTCGTCGTCGCGGGCGGCATGGAGTCGATGACACGCGCGCCGCACCTGCTGATGGGCTCGCGCGAGGGCTGGAGCTACGGATCCGTCGAGGTGCTCGACCACATGGCCTACGACGGTCTGACCGACGCGTACGACCGCGAGAGCATGGGCGCCTCGACCGAGCGGCTGAACCCACGGTTCGAGGTGACGCGCGAACAGCAGGACCGCGTCGCCGCCCTGTCGCACCAGCGCGCCGCGGCGGCGCGGGATGCCGGGGTCTTCGACGCCGAGATCGTCGCGGTCGAGGTGGCGCAGCGCCGCGGTCCCGCGGTGACCATCACCACCGATGAGGGCATCCGCGACGAGACCACCGAGGAGACGCTCGCCGGTCTTCGCCCCGCGTTCTCGGCCGACGGGTCGATCACGGCCGGCAACGCATCGCAGATCTCCGACGGCGCGGCCGCCGTGGTGCTGACCACGCGTGCGCACGCCGACGCGAGCGGCTGGCCCGTTCTTGCCGTGGTGGGCGCGGCCGGTCAGGTCGCCGGCCCCGACAACTCGCTGCACGCGCAGCCCGCGCGCGCGATCGCCCAGGCCCTGCAGCGCCAGCACCTCGCGGCATCCGATCTGGATCTCATCGAGATCAACGAGGCGTTCGGCGCCGTCGTCGCCCGCTCGCAGCGCGAGCTCGGGGTGGGGGAGGACATCGTGAACGTCCACGGCGGCGGCATCGCGCTCGGTCACCCGATCGGCGCCTCCGGCGCCCGGCTCGTCGTGCACGCCGTGCACGAGCTCGTCCGCCGCGGTTCGGGCACGGCAGCCGTCGGCCTCTGCGGCGGGGGCGGTCAGGGGGAGGCGCTGATCCTCACGCGCTGAGCACGGCGGCGGGGGGGGGGGGGGGGGGCGACACCCGCGCACGACGGGTCAGGCGGGGCGTAGTCCGAGTGCGGGCAGGAGGATGTCGTCGACCAGGGCGATGATGTAGTCGCGGTCGACGGCGGTGCCGAGCATGAGGGTCTTGTACGCCGTCATGGCCGGGATCACCTGCGCCACGAGGGCGACATCGACGTCGGGCGCGACCTCCCCGCGTTCGATCGCGCGCTGGATGAGCACGCGCAGCGCGGCGGAACGGGGCTCGACGATGACCGCGCGCGCGGCGTCGGCGAACTCGGGAGACTCCGACATGAGGGAGACCATCCCGGCCATGATCCGGAGCTTGCGCTCACCGTCCTTCATGACGGGAGCCTTGATGTTGGCGACGAGGTCGCCGCGCAGCGAGCCCGTGTCGGGGAGATCGGCGGGGGAGGCGCTCTTCATGCAGGCCACCGCATCGATCACGAGCTCGGCCTTCGACGGCCAGCGCCGGTAGAGGGTCGCCTTGCCGGCGCGCGCACGCGCGGCGACCATGTCGACCGTCATGCGCTCGTAGCCCTTCTCGGCGAGGATGTCGAGCGCTGCGGCGAGGATCTCCGGATCCCGCGAGTGATCGCGCTTGCGCCCGAGTTTGGGGGCGGGGTCGACGTCCTCGGCGCTGAGGGTGGTGTCAGTCATGAGAACAGTGTAGTTCAGGAACCGTCGTGTTCAGGAACTATTTGGTTTCGGAACTGACGAGTGTCGTATAGAGTCTCCCGCATGACCTCATCCTCACCCGAAGCCGCTGCGGCGGCGCACTCCAGCCGGCGCTGGCTGACGCTCGCCGTCGTCGCGCTGGCCCAGCTGATGGTCGTGCTCGACGCGACCGTCGTGAACATCGCCCTGCCCGCCGCGCAGGCCGACCTGCAGTTCTCCGACGGCGACCGGCAGTGGATCATCACGGCCTACTCCCTGGCCTTCGGCTCCCTGCTCCTGCTCGGGGGCCGACTGTCGGATCTCATCGGACGCAAACGCGCCTTCATCATCGGACTGCTCGGCTTCGCGCTCGCCTCCGCCCTCGGCGGCATGGCCGACACCTTCGGACTCCTCGTCTTCGCCCGGGCGCTGCAGGGCGCCTTCGGTGCGCTGCTGGCGCCGACGGCGCTCGCGGTGCTCACCACGACCTTCACCGACCCCAAGGAGCGCGGTCGCGCCTTCGGCGTCTTCGGCGCGATCGCCGGCGCCGGCGGCGCCATCGGGCTCCTGCTCGGCGGCATCCTGACGGAGGACCTGAGCTGGCGCTGGAACCTCTACATCAACGACGTCATCGCGGTGGTCGCCGTGATCGGCGCGATCTTCTTCGTGCACACGATCCCGCGGACGGGCCCGCGTCCGAAGCTCGACGTGCCCGGGACGGTGCTGGTGTCCAGTGCCCTCTTCGCCCTGGTCTACGGGTTCGCCCACGCGGAGACCGACGGCTGGGATGCGCCGCTGACGTGGGGCATGCTCACCGCGTCGGGCGTGCTGCTCGTCGCCTTCGTCCTGTGGCAGCGTCGGGCCGCGCATCCGCTGCTGCCTCTGCGTATCGTCCTCGACCGCAACCGGGCGGCCGCGTACAGCTCGATCCTCATCGCCGGTGCGGGGATGTTCGGGATCTTCCTGTTCGTGACCTACTACCTCCAGACCACGCTCGGCTACTCCCCGATCCAGACCGGGCTGTCGTTCCTCCCGATGATCGCGATGCTGGTGCTCAGCGCGCAGCTGTCGACGAACATCTTCCTGCCGCGGTTCGGTCCGAAGACGATGGTTCCGATCGGCATGCTGCTGGCCATGTCGGGCATGGTGCTGCTCACGTTCCTGGATCGCTCCAGCGTGTACGCCGCGAACGTGCTGCCGGCCCTGATGCTGCTGGGGCTCGGTATGGGATCGATCATGCCGCCGTCGATCCAGACGGCCACCCTCGGCGTCGACCGCGAGTTCGCCGGCGTCGCCTCCGCGATGGTCAACACCTCGCAGCAGGTGGGCGGCTCGATCGGCACGGCACTGCTGAACACCCTCGCCGCCACCGCCGCGGCAGACTTCGTCGCCGCGCACACGCCCGTGACGCCGGACGTGCTCGCGGACGCGGCCATCCACAGCTACGCGACGGCGTACTGGTGGGGTGCGGGGGCATTCGGCCTCGGTGCGCTCATCTCCGCGGTGGCCTTCCGACGCAAGGGCGCCGCTGCGGCGGGGGATGCCGGCGCCCCGGCGCCCGACGCGGCATCCGAGCCGGTGCTCGCCCACTGAGGCGGACGTCGCGCGCCGTCCGGACATCGCCTCGCGACGCCGGGCGGCGCGCGTCGTCGCGATAGTCTCACCGGATGGTGACCATCGCAGCGCTGACCGCCGCCGACCATGACGAGTGGGCCGCCCTCTGGGCCGGCTACCTCACGTTCTACGAGAGTGAGCTGACCGACGAGGTCACCGCGGACGTCTTCAGCCGGCTCGTGGAGGGCGGGGCGCTGCGCGGGGCGATCGCGCGCGACGACGACGGACGTGCCGTCGGCCTCGTGCACTGGCTCTTCCACCCGTCCACCTGGAGCATTGGTCCGTACTGCTACCTCGAGGACCTGTTCGTCTCGCCGGATGTCCGTGGCGGCGGCGTCGGGCGTGCGCTCATCGCCCACGTACGCGACCGCGCGCAGATCGAGGGGGCGGCGAAGGTCTACTGGCTCACCCAGAGCGGCAACGCGACGGCGCGCACCCTGTACGACCGCGTCGCCGAGGACACCGGCTTCGTGCACTACCAGATCGCGCTCTGACCCGGCATCCGTCGGCCGCGGACGCGCTGAGGGGGCCCGCCGTCAGCGGGAGAGGCGCTTGGCGAGGAGCTTCTCCTCGCTGCCCCGCAGCGGCGAGTCGGTCGCCACGAGCTTTCCGCGCGAGGCGCGGTACGTGTCGACGATCGTGCCGATCGACAGCGCGAGCGTGATGCCCCAACTCAGCCACGCGAGAGCCTGCCGCCACGTGAAGGGCACGTCGCCACGGAGGCCGCGCAGCAGGGCGAGGCCGCTGGTGACGGCGGAGATGATCCCGGTCCCGAACAGGTACTTGCGCATGGGACCACGTTAGCCTGGACCCACGCCTGCCGAGAGGAGCCGCGTGAGCGACCGGAAGTCCAAGGCCGACGTGATCGTCGTGTCGAACCGTTTGCCCGTAGACCACGACCCGAGCGTCGAGGGCGGGTGGCGGCGCTCGCCCGGAGGCCTCGTCGCCGCGCTCGAGCCGGTGCTGCAGCAGACCGGGGGTGCGTGGGTCGGGTGGCCCGGGACCGCGGGGCTGGAACTCGAGCCGTTCGAGCTCGACGGCATGGAGCTGGTCCCGGTGACCCTCACCGATGAGGACGTCGAGCTCTACTACGAGGGCTTCTCCAACGACACCATCTGGCCGCTGTACCACGACGTCATCTCGCCGCCGGCCTACCATCGCGAGTGGTGGGAGGCCTACGTCCGCGTCAACGAGCGGTTCGCCGAGGCCGCGGCATCCGTCGCCGCCCCGGGCGCCATCGTGTGGGTGCAGGACTACCAGCTCCAGCTGGTCCCGCGCCTGCTGCGTGCGCTGCGCCCCGACGTCGTGATCGGCTACTTCCACCACATTCCGTTCCCGGCATACGGACTGTTCGCCCAGCTGCCGTGGCGCAGACACGTGCTGTCAGGACTGCTGGGTGCCGATGTCATCGGCTTCCAGCGGGTGCAGGATGCCGGCAACTTCACGAACGCGGTCCGTCGCCAGCTCGGCTTCGAGACCAAGTCCGGCACCATCCGCATCGTGGCCGACGACGGCTCGGTGCGCACCGCGGTCGCGAAGGCGTACCCGATCTCCATCGACGCGCAGCTGTACGACGAGATCGCGCGCCGGCCCGAGGTGCAGGCGCGCGCGAAGGAGATCCGGGAGAGCCTCGGCAATCCGCAGACGGTGCTCTTCGGCGTCGACCGCCTCGACTACACCAAGGGCATCGGCCACCGGCTGAAGGCCTACGGCGAGCTTCTCGAGGAGGGCCGCCTGGAGGTCGAGGACGTCACGCTCGTGCAGGTGGCGAGCCCCAGCCGGGAGCGCGTGGCCGCCTACATGCAGCTGCGCGACGAGATCGAGCTCACCGTCGGGCGCATCAACGGCGACTACGACACGGTGGGGCACACCGCGATCAGATACCTGCACCACTCGTATCCGCGCGAGGAGATGGTCGCGCTCTACCTGGCCGCCGACGTCATGCTCGTCACGGCGCTGCGCGACGGGATGAACCTCGTCGCGAAGGAGTACGTCGCCAGCCGGGTCGACAGTCGCGGCGTGCTCGTGCTGAGCGAGTTCACCGGCGCGGCGGACGAACTCGCCCAGGCGGTGAAGGTCAACCCCCACGACATCGACGGCCTCAAGGACGCGATCATGACCGCGATCGACATGCAGCCCGCCGAACAGGCGCGGCGGATGCGAGGACTCCGCCGCCGCGTGCGGGATCACGACGTCGCGGACTGGTCACGTCGTTTCCTCACCGACCTCGACGCCGTGAAGGCACGGTCGTGAGCCTCGCTCCGGCGGTCGCCGCGCTCGCGCGGACCGAGCGTCTGCTGGTGGCGCTCGACTTCGACGGCACCCTCGCGCCGCTGATCGACGAGCCGATGGCGGCGCGGATGAGCGCGGACGCCCGCGCCGCGGTCGACGCTCTCGTGCGCGCGCCCGCGACGACGGTCGCCCTCGTCTCGGGGCGCACCCTGCACGACCTCCGCATCATCGCGGAGCACGACGACGCCTCGCCGGTGCTGCTCGCCGGATCCCACGGCGCCGAGCACTGGCCCGCCTCTGACGACGATCGCGACGCCGACGGTGCGGATGCCGCGCTCCTCGCCCTCCGCGACGACCTGCGCCGCCGCGCCGAGGCGCTGGCCGCTCAGGCCGAGGGCGCATGGATCGAGCCGAAGCAGTTCGGGTTCGCGCTGCACACCCGGCTGGTCGCCGATCCGGCCCGCGCGGCGCGGGCGCACGACGCGATCGCCGGGCTCATGGCCGTCGAGGCGCCCGACTGGCGCCGCCGCGACGGCCACGACATCCTCGAGTACGCGTTCCGCGCCGAGGGCAAGGACGGCGCTGTGGCGCGGTTGCGAGAGCGCACCGGTGCGACCGCCGTGCTGTTCGCCGGCGACGACGTCACCGACGAGGACGCCCTGCGCAGCCTCGAGTCCGGCGACGTGGGCGTGCGCGTCGGTGGGGGAGCGACGGCCGCCACGGTGCGTGTCGACGGCATCCCCGAACTGGCGGCGCTGCTGTCGGGTCTCGCGCGCGAACGCGACACCCCGCGGGAATAGACTTCGAGGATGCCGGACAGCGATCCCACCATCGACATCAAGCCCCGCAGTCGTGTCGTCACGGACGGCATCGAGGCGACCACCTCCCGCGGCATGCTCCGTGCGGTCGGCATGGGCGACGAGGACTGGGACAAGCCCCAGATCGGAATCGCCTCCAGCTGGAACGAGATCACCCCCTGCAACCTGAGCCTCGACCGGCTCGCTCAGGGAGCCAAGGAGGGCGTGCACGCCGGCGGCGGCTACCCCCTGCAGTTCGGGACCATCTCCGTCTCGGACGGCATCTCGATGGGTCACGAGGGCATGCACTTCTCGCTCGTCTCGCGCGAGGTCATCGCCGACTCGGTCGAGACCGTCGTCATGGCCGAGCGTCTGGACGGCACCGTGCTGCTCGCCGGCTGCGACAAGTCGATCCCGGGCATGCTCATGGCGTCCGCTCGCCTCGACCTGTCGAGCGTCTTCCTCTACGCCGGCTCGATCGCCCCCGGCTGGGTGAAGCTGTCGGACGGCACGGAGAAGGACGTCACGATCATCGACTCCTTCGAGGCCGTCGGCGCCTGCCTCGCGGGCAAGATGAGCGAAGCGGACCTCAAGCGCATCGAGTGCGCCATCGCCCCGGGCGAGGGCGCCTGCGGCGGCATGTACACCGCCAACACGATGGCCTCGGTGGCGGAAGCGCTCGGTCTCAGCCTTCCGGGCTCGGCGGCCCCGCCGTCCGCCGACCGTCGCCGCGACTACTACGCGCACCGCTCGGGCGAGGCCGTCGTCAACCTCCTGCGCCAGGGCATCACGACCCGCGACATCCTCACGAAGGAGGCGTTCGAGAACGCGATCGCCCTCGCGATGGCGCTCGGCGGCTCGACCAACGTCGTGCTGCACCTGCTGGCCATCGCGCGCGAGGCCGAGGTGGAGCTCAGCCTGCACGACTTCAACCGCATCGGTGACCGGGTGCCGCACGTGGCCGACATGAAGCCGTTCGGGAAGTACGTCATGAACGACGTCGACCGCCACGGCGGCATCCCCGTCATCATGAAGGCCATGCTCGACGAGGGCCTGCTGCACGGCGACGCCCTCACGGTCACCGGAAAGACGCTCGCCGAGAACCTCCGCGAGCTCGACCCCGACCCCATCGACGGCACCGTCATCCACACGTTCGACGACCCGATCCACGCGACCGGCGGCCTGACGATCCTGCACGGCACCCTCGCCCCCGAGGGCGCCGTCGTGAAGACCGCCGGCTTCGACGCGTCGGTGTTCGAGGGCCCGGCGCGCGTGTTCGAGCGCGAGCGCGGCGCGATGGATGCCCTGGAAGCCGGCGAGATCGAGGCCGGCAGCGTCATCGTCATCCGCTACGAGGGTCCCAAGGGCGGCCCCGGCATGCGGGAGATGCTCGCTATCACCGCGGCCATCAAGGGCGCGGGGCTCGGAAAAGATGTACTACTCTTGACGGACGGCAGATTCTCAGGCGGCACAACCGGCCTGTGCATCGGCCACATAGCACCCGAAGCGGTGGACGCAGGTCCTATCGCCTTCGTGCGCGATGGTGATCTGATACGGGTCGATATCGCGGCTCGCACTCTCGACCTACTCGTCGACGACGCAGAGCTGAACTCCCGCCGTGACGGCTGGGAGCCGCTTCCCCCGCGCTACACCCGTGGCGTTCTGGCCAAGTACTCGAAACTCGTGCGCTCCGCAGCGGAGGGCGCGACGACCGGCTGAGGCCGAGACTCCAGGGCGGGAAGCCGCCCTCACACGCATCCGACACCCGAGGTACCACTATGTCTCTCGACACCGCGGCCGTGCCGCGACCACCCGCCCGAGGATCCTCCGCACCGGTGCTGACCGGCGCCCAGGCCGTCGTCCGCTCGCTCGAGCTCCTCGGAGTGACCGACGTCTTCGGCCTGCCCGGCGGCGCGATCCTCCCCGTCTACGACCCCCTGATGGACTCGACGGCGCTGCGCCACATCCTCGTGCGCCACGAGCAGGGCGCCGGCCACGCCGCCGAGGGCTACGCCGCGGCATCCGGCAAGGTCGGCGTCGCCATCGCGACGAGCGGTCCGGGCGCCACCAACCTGGTGACCGCGATCGCCGACGCCTACATGGACTCGATGCCGATCGTCGCGATCACCGGCCAGGTGTTCTCGACCCTGATGGGCACCGACGCGTTCCAGGAGGCCGACATCGTCGGCATCACGATGCCGATCACGAAGCACTCCTTCCTCGTGAAGGAGGCGTCGGAGATCCCCGGCGCCATCGCGGCCGCCTTCGAGATCGCCTCGACGGGCCGTCCGGGCCCCGTGCTGGTGGACATCACCAAGGATGCGCAGCAGGCCGAGGCGCCGTTCGTGTGGCCGCCGAAGATCGAGCTGCCCGGTTACCGCCCCGTCACGAAGGCCCACGGCAAGCAGATCCAGGCTGCGGCCCAGCTCCTCGTCACCGCGCGCAAGCCGGTGCTGTACGTCGGCGGCGGCGTGGTCCGCGCCGGGGCTGCCGCCGAGCTGCGCACCCTCGCCGAGACGACCGGCGCCCCGGTCGTGACGACGCTCATGGCGCGCGGCGCGTTCCCCGACTCGCACCCGCAGCACCTGGGGATGCCGGGCATGCACGGCACGGTGCCGGCGGTGCTGGCCCTGCAGGAGTCCGACCTCATCGTGGCGCTCGGCGCCCGCTTCGACGACCGCGTCACCGGCAAGGCGGCGCTGTTCGCCCCGAACGCGCAGGTCGTGCACGTCGACATCGATCCCGCCGAGATCTCGAAGATCCGCACGGCCGACGTGCCGATCGTCGGCGACGTGCGCGACGTGCTCGTCGACCTCGACGCGGCGTTCCGCGGCGCGGCGGAGGGGCAGAAGCCCGACATCGCCGAGTGGTGGTCGTACCTCGACGGCCTGCGCGACGAGTTCCCCCTCGGCTACACGCAGCCGAGCGACGGACTGATGTCGCCGCAGTACGTGATCTCCCGCATCGGCGCGCTCACCGGCCCCGAGGGCGTCTACGCGGCGGGCGTGGGCCAGCACCAGATGTGGGCCGCGCAGTTCATCACGTACGAGCGGCCCAACGCGTGGCTCAACTCCGGTGGCGCCGGCACGATGGGGTACTCCGTCCCCGCCGCAATGGGGGCCAAGGTCGCCGAACCCGACCGCGTCGTGTGGGCGATCGACGGCGACGGCTGCTTCCAGATGACCAATCAGGAGCTCGCCACCTGCGCGATCAACAACATCCCGATCAAGGTCGCGATCATCAACAACTCGAGCCTCGGCATGGTGCGCCAGTGGCAGACGCTGTTCTACGACGGCCGCTACTCCAACACCAACCTCAACACGGGCCACGGCAGCATCCGCATCCCCGACTTCGTGAAGCTCGCGGAGGCCTACGGGTGCCTCGCGATCCGCGTGGAGAAGGAGGAAGACGTGGATGCCGCCATCCAGACGGCGCTGGAGACCAACGACCGCCCGGTCGTGATCGACTTCGTCGTCTCCGCCGACGCGATGGTGTGGCCGATGGTGCCGCAGGGCGTCAGCAACAGCTACATCCAGTACGCGCGCGACCACGCCCCGAGCTTCGATCAGGAGGACTGAGATGAGCCGTCATGTCCTGAGCCTCCTGGTGGAGAACAAGCCGGGCCTGCTGACCCGCGTCGCGGGGCTGTTCGCCCGTCGTGGGTTCAACATCGAGTCCCTCGCGGTGGGCGTCACCGAGGTGCCGGGCCTGTCCCGCATCACGGTCGTCGTCGACGTCGAGGAGCTGCCGCTGGAGCAGGTGACCAAGCAGCTCAACAAGCTGATCAACGTCATCAAGATCGTCGAGCTGGAGCCCGCGGCATCCGTGCAGCGCGAGCACATGCTCATCAAGGTGCGCGCCGACAACCAGACGCGCTCCAACGTGATCGAGGTCGTGAACCTCTTCCGCGCCTCGGTCGTCGACTACGCGACCGATGCGCTGGTCGTCGAGGTGACCGGCGATCGCGGCAAGATCGACGCGATCCTGCGCGCACTCGAGCCGTTCGGCATCAAGGAGCTCGCCCAGTCGGGTCTGCTCGCGATCGGCCGCGGCGGCAAGTCCATCACCGAACGCGTCCTGCGCGGCTGAACCTCTCGCGGGCGTCTCGACGCGCTGCGCCCGCTCAACGACCGGAAAGAAACCAAGGAGAAACACACCATGGCTGAGATCTTCTACGACTCCGACGCCGACCTGTCCATCATCCAGAGCAAGAAGGTCGCGATCGTCGGCTACGGCTCGCAGGGTCACGCGCACGCGCAGAACCTCCGCGACTCGGGCGTCGAGGTCGTCATCGCGCTCAAGGACGGCTCGAAGTCCATCGCGAAGGCGCAGGAGGACGGCTTCGAGGTCAAGAGCGTCGCCGACGCGGCGGCCTGGGCCGACCTGATCATGATCCTCGCGCCCGACCAGCACCAGCGCGGCATCTACCGCGACAGCATCCAGCCGAACCTCGCCGCCGGCAAGACGCTCGCCTTCGCCCACGGCTTCAACATCCGCTTCGGCTACATCGACGCGCCCGAGGGCGTCGACGTCATCCTCGTCGCCCCGAAGGCGCCGGGACACACGGTGCGTCGCGAGTTCGTCGCCGGTCGCGGCATCCCCGACATCATCGCCGTCGAGCGCGACGCGTCGGGTCACGCCTGGGAGACCGCGCTGTCGTACGCGAAGGCCATCGGCGGCACACGTGCCGGCGTCATCAAGACGACCTTCACCGAGGAGACCGAGACCGACCTCTTCGGCGAGCAGGCGGTGCTGTGCGGCGGTGTCTCGCAGCTCGTCCAGTACGGCTTCGAGACGCTGACCGAGGCCGGTTACCAGCCGCAGATCGCCTACTTCGAGGTGCTGCACGAGCTGAAGCTCATCGTCGACCTCATGTGGGAGGGCGGCATCGCCAAGCAGCGCTGGTCGGTCTCCGACACGGCCGAGTACGGCGACTACGTCTCCGGCCCGCGTGTCATCGACCCGCGCGTCAAGGAGAACATGCAGGGCGTGCTCGCCGACATCCAGTCCGGGGCGTTCGCGGAGCGCTTCATCGGCGACCAGGACGCCGGTGCGCCCGAGTTCCAGGAGCTGCGCGCGAAGGCCGCCGCCCACCCGATCGAGGCCGTCGGCAAGGATCTGCGTGCCCTGTTCGCGTGGAAGCAGCAGGACGCCGACTACACCGAGGGATCCGCCGCGCGCTGATCCCGTCCAGACCCTCGGCACACCCGCCGAGCAGGCTTGCGAAAGCCACACGGGCCCGGCCCCCTCACAAGGGGGTCGGGCCTTCGCCTTTGCTAGCGTGGCGGTCATGACCGTCGCCGTCGAGATCGCCGTGCAGGATGCCGCGGGCTCCCGCGCCGCGATGGATGCCGGAGCCTCCCGTCTCGAGCTGTGCCAGGCGCTGGGCGTCGGCGGCCTGACACCCTCGATCGGACTCGTCGAGGCTGCGGTGGCCGCCGTCGGGGGAGAGCAGGTCAATGTGCTGGTGCGCCCTCGGGGCGGCGGGTTCGTCTACGACGCCGACGAGGTCGCCCTGGTCGCCGCCGACATCGCCGCGGTCGCGCGTGCGGGCGCCGGGGGCGTCGTCGTCGGTGCGCTGACGGCCGCCGGCGCGGTCGACGCGGAGGCGCTGCGCCGCTGGCGTGAGGCCGCCGGCGACCTCACGCTCGTCTTCCACCGGGCGATCGACGCGTCCGCGGATCCGCTCGCGGTGCTCGAACGCCTCGCCGAGCTGGGCGTCGACCGGGTTCTCACCTCGGGCGGGGCCGACCGTTCCATCGACGGGGTCGGCGCGCTGCGCCGCTTCGTCGCACTCGGGGCGGGCGTGGAGATCATGGCCGGCGGCGGCATCCGCGTGCCCGACATCCCGGCCATCGTGGCGACCGGCGTCGACGCCGTGCATCTGTCGGCGCGAGCCGTCGCCGGCCGCGACACGCCCGCCGGGCCCGGCGGCGGCACGAGCGGCCACGACGTCACCGACGCGGCGGTCGTGGCGGCGGCGGTGGCCGCGGTCGGCGCTACGCTCGAAGCGTGAGCACACCACGCGACGACGACGCCCTCAGCTGGGACGGCGACGACGACCCCACGCTCGATGTCGGCCACCGGCCCGGCGCCGACACGGCGGTCGCGGACGGCGCGCCGATCGAGGACGATGAGCCCGCGGCGGAGCCCCTCGCCCTCCCCGACGGCTACACGGCGGTGGGGAAGGGGAGCGCGGAGGTCGGCCGCATCGAGCCCGACGGCACGGTCACCATGCCCGACGAGCCCGCACAGCTGTCGAACGCGATGCTGGTGACGGTCGGCATCCTCGCCGGCGCCTACCTCCTCTTCACGATCGGCTGGATCATCGGCGGACTGCGGCTGCAGGGCACCGCCCAGTTCCTGGTCAGCCCCGTCGGGTACACGGTCGCGTTCTGGCTCGCCGTCGCGGCGCCCGCGCTGTGGTTCCTGACGGTGTTCGTGCTCACCCGGCTCGCCAAGGCCTGGGTCCGCGTGCTGCTCCTGCTCGGCGGACTCGCGCTCCTCGTGCCGTGGCCCTTCATCCTGGTCGGGGCGGTGGGACGATGACCCCGGACACGTCCTCCGCGACGACCCCCGTGGCCGCAGGGAAGCGGCGCGCGCTGCCGACGTGGCTGATCGTGACGATCTCGGTGCTCTTCGGGCTCTTCTACGCGTACTTCGTCTGGAACGCCGTGGACTTCCTCGTCCAGGCGGCATCCGGCGCACAGCCCCTCAACGGCTACGGCTGGTTCGTCCTGCTGCTGTCGGTGGTCTTCCCGCTCGTCGCGTTCGGCGTCGCCTTCGCCGTGGGCTGGCGGCGTCCGTGGTGGCAGTTCTCGCTCGTGCTCGTCACCGGGCTGTGCGTCGTCGCGGTGTTCTGGTTGAACATCCTGACCTACAGCGTCGGGCCCTCCGGCACGTCGATGATCGGCTGAGAGCCGGGTTTTCCCGGCCGTCACACGGTCGGGGGCAGGGCGGCACGACCGGTAGGCTGGCATCCTTCCACCGATCCCATCCTTCGCAAAGGTCCTGCCGCTGTGTCCAAGCCCGTCGTCCTCATCGCCGAAGAACTCTCACCCGCCACGATCGACGCCCTCGGGCCGGACTTCGACGTCCGTCAGGTCGACGGCACCGACCGCCCGGCGCTGCTGTCGGCGATCGCCGAGGCGCACGCGATCCTGATCCGTTCGGCGACGAAGGTGGATGCCGAGGCCATCGCCGCCGCTCCCGTGCTCAAGGTCGTGGCGCGTGCGGGCGTGGGCCTCGACAACGTCGACATCAAGGCGGCGACGGCCGCCGGCGTCATGGTCGTCAACGCGCCGACCTCGAACATCATCTCCGCGGCGGAGCTGACCGTCGGGCACATCCTGAGCCTGGCGCGCCACATCCCGGCCGCGCACGCGTCGCTCGCGGCGGGCGCATGGAAGCGCAGCTCGTTCACCGGCACCGAGCTGTTCGAGAAGACGGTGGGCATCATCGGCCTCGGCCGCATCGGGGCGCTCATCGCGGCCCGGCTGCAGGCGTTCGGTGTGACGGTCGTCGCGTACGACCCGTATGTCACCCCCACGCGCGCCCAGCAGCTCGGAGTGAGCCTGCTGAGCCTCGACGACCTGCTCGAGCAGAGCGACTTCATCACGATCCACATGCCCAAGACGCCGGAGACGACCGGCATGATCGGTGCCGAGCAGTTCGCGCGGATGAAGCCGACCGCCTACGTGGTCAACGTCGCCCGCGGCGGACTGATCGACGAGGAGGCGCTGTACACGGCCCTCACCACCGGTGAGATCGCCGGGGCCGGTCTCGACGTCTTCACGAGCGAGCCCCCCGCGCCCGAGGGCACCGCGTTCCCGCTGCTGTCGCTGCCGAACGTGGTCGTCACCCCGCACCTGGGGGCCTCGACGGACGAGGCGCAGGAGAAGGCCGGCATCTCGGTCGCCCGCTCCGTCAAGCTCGCCCTCGAGGGCGACCTCGTGCCCGACGCCGTCAACGTCGCCGGTGGCGTGATCGATCCGTTCGTGCGTCCCGGCATCGCGCTCGTCGAGCAGCTCGGGCAGGTCTTCTCGGGCCTCGCGACGAGCGCGCTCACGAGCCTCGACATCGAGGTGCGCGGTGAGCTCGCCGCCTACGACGTGAGCGTCTACCGCCTGGCGGCGCTCAAGGGCATCTTCACCAAGATCGTCAGCGAGAACGTGTCGTACGTCAACGCGCCGCTGTTCGCCGAGCAGCGCGGCATCGAGACCCGCCTGATCGTCGAGGCCGACAGCCCCCTGTACCGCAACATCACGATCCTGCGCGGCACGCTGTCCGACGGATCCGTGCTGACGGTCGCCGGCACCCTGGCCGGCACGCGCATGGTGCCGAAGATCGTCGGCATCAACGGCTACGAGATCGAGGTGCCGATCGAGAAGCACCACCTCGTGATGCGCTACGCCGACCGTCCCGGCATCGTCGCGATCTACGGACAGAAGCTCGGGGAGGCCGGCATCAACATCGCGGGCCTGTTCGTCGCGCAGCCGGATGCCTCGGGTCGCGCCCTCTCGGTGCTTACCGTCGACCAGCCCGTGCCCGACGCGATCCTGGACGACACGCGTGCAGCGATCGGCGCCGACCTGTTCCGCCAGCTGGAGATCAGCGAGGCCTGAGGCCCGCAGGGCGTTTCGACTCGCGGCGCTCGCTCGACGACCGGGGGAGCCGCCTCTTCCCGGTCGTCGAGCGCGGAGCGCAGCGACGAGTCGAGACGCGGTGCCCCCGGGTCAGCGGACCGCGCGCTCGACCAGGGCGACGAGCGCGTCGAGCGCGTCGCCGCGGGGGACCGGCCCGGGGATCGAGCCGCCCGACAGGGCGTTGTTGAAGTACAGGCCGTCGCCGACGAGCATGACCAGATCCAGCGCGGCGCCGTCGGGGGCGTACGGGCGCAGGGCGTCCGCCCACTTCTCCCGCACCTCGCGCAGCGCTTCCGCGGCCTGCGTGTTCCCGCCCTGCGCCAGGCGCGAGGCGGCGAGGATGGCGCGGTCGATCGGGTCGTTGGACATCACCGACGACCGCAGGTAGTGGGCGATGGGGCCGCCCGGGTAGCTCGACATCGCCGCCACGTCGTCCTCCACGAGCGCGCGGAGGCGTTCGATCAGGCCGGCCTCGAGCAGTTCCTTCGAGGCGAAGTGGTAGAGCAGGCCGCCCTTCGAGACGCCCGCTGAGCGGGCCGTGGCATCCATCGTCGCCGCGCGTTCACCGTCGTCCACGAGGATCGCCTCGAAGGCGTCCAGCACCTTCTCGCGGGCCAGGGGAGGGCGACTCATGGTCTCGATGCTATCCAGCGCGTGATCTCCATCTCTGTTACTATACCGGCTGGACGGTAAAGAAATCATGACTTTGACAGAAGAGATCACCCTGGCCGAGGCGAACGGCAAGCGCGTCGGATGGCGCGGCTGGCTCGCGCTCGTCGTGCTGATGCTGCCCGTGCTGCTCGTGTCCGTGGACAACACGGTGCTGAGCTTCGCGCTGCCCGACATCGCCCTGAGCCTCAACCCCTCCAGCGCGCAGCAGCTCTGGATCATCGACGCCTACCCCCTCGTGCTCGCGGGCCTGCTCGTGACGATGGGAACCCTCGGCGACAGGTTCGGCCGACGGCGGATGCTGCTCATCGGCGCGACCGGGTTCGCGGCCGTCTCGGTGCTCGCCGCGTTCGCCCCCAGCGCCGCCTGGCTCATCGCCGCACGCGCGGGCATGGGTGTCTTCGGCGCGATGCTGATGCCGTCGACCCTGTCGCTGCTGCGCAGCATCTTCACCGACCGCGACCAGCGCCGCATGGCCATCGCGGTATGGGCGTCGATGTTCTCCGCCGGCGCGGCGCTCGGTCCGATCGTCGGCGGCATCCTGCTGGAGCACTTCGCGTGGGGCTCGGTCTTCCTCATGTCGGTGCCGGTGCTCGTGCCGCTGCTGGTGTTCGCACCGCTGCTGGTGCCCGAGAGCCGCGACCCGCACCCGGGACGCATCGATCCCGTGAGCATCGCCCTGTCGATGCTGACGATGGTGCCGATCGTCTACGCCATCAAGGAGGTCGCCGTCCACGGGTTCGGCGTGCTGCCGGTGGTGCTGACCGTCGCCGGCGTAGCGTTCGGCGTACTGTTCGTGCGTCGCCAGCTCGGCTCGACGCAGCCCATGCTCGACATGCGCCTGTTCTCGCGCGGCACGTTCAGCGGTGCGCTGCTGGTCAACCTCCTGAGCGTGGTGTCGCTGGTGGGCTTCCTGTACTTCGTCGCACAGCACCTGCAGCTGATCGTCGGGCTGTCGCCGATGGAGGCCGGCTTCGCGCTGGTCCCCGGAATGGCGGCCATGATCGTCGCCGGGCTCCTGGTCGTCCCGATCGCGCGTCGCGTCTCGGCGCGCGTGGTCGTGCCGATCGCGCTGACGTTCTCGGTGGTGGCGTACCTGCTCGTCCCGGGCGCCGTGGGCGACGGCGCGCTGCCGCTGCTCGTGGCCGCGTTCGTGCTGCTCGGCATCGGCATCGGAGCGGCCGAGACGGTCTCCAACGAGCTGATCCTCGCGAGCGCGCCCCCGGCGAAGGCGGGTGCCGCCAGCGCCGTCTCCGAGACGGCCTACGAGCTGGGCGCCGTGCTCGGCACGGCCGTGCTCGGCGGCATCCTGACCGCGGCCTACCGCAGCGGGATCGTCCTGCCCGCGGGAGTCGAGGGGGCGGCCGCGGATGCCGCGCGCGAGACGCTCGCCGGCGCGATGACGGTCGCGGGCACGCTCGACACCCCGACCGCCGAGGCCCTGCGCAGCGCCGCGGCGCACGCCTTCGATGCCGGCGTCGGCATCACCGCCGTCATCGGCGCGGTGCTCGTCGCCATCGCGGCGGTCATCGCGGCCACTACGCTGAAGGGGTCCCGCAGCGCGCACGTCGAGCACTGAGCCGTCCTCCCGGACGACGACGCCGACAATGCCGCGCGTCGACGGTTCGGGCAGTTTCGAGCAGTTTCGAGGAGTTCCATGTCGCGTGTCATCAAGCTCGCCGTCATCCCGGGTGACGGCATCGGTCCGGAGGTCGTCGGCGAGGCGGAGAAGGTGCTGGATGCCGTGACCGCGGCATCCGACGTGACCTTCGACAAGACACGGTTCTCGCTCGGCGCGGCGCGTTACCTCGAGACCGGCGACACGCTCACCGACGACGACCTGGCCGCGATCGCCGCGCACGACGCCATCCTGCTGGGTGCCGTCGGCGGCGTGCCGGGAGACCCGCGGCTGAAAGACGCGAACATCGAGCGCGGGCTGCTGCTGAAGCTGCGCTTCTCGCTCGATCACTACGTGAACCTCCGCCCCTCGAAGCTCTACCCGGGAGCGCCCGGCCCGCTGGCCGACCCCGGCGCGATCGACTTCGTGGTCGTCCGCGAAGGCACCGAGGGGCCCTATGTCGGCAACGGCGGGTCGATCCGCACGGGCACCCCGCACGAAGTCGCCAACGAGACGTCGGTCAACACGGCCTTCGGCATCGAGCGCGTCGTGCGCTACGCGTTCGCGCAGGCCGAGCGTCGCCGCAAGAAGGTGACGCTCGTGCACAAGACCAACGTCCTGGTGCACGCGGGCGGGATGTGGAAGCGGATCGTGGATGCCGTGGCCTCCGAGCACCCCGACGTGACCGTAGACTATGTGCACATCGACGCGGCCACCATCTATCTGGTCACGAACCCGGGCCGCTTCGACGTGATCGTCACCGACAACCTCTTCGGCGACATCCTCACCGACTTGGCCGGCGCCGTCACCGGAGGCATCGGCCTCGCCGCTTCGGGGAACATCAACCCCGACGGCGCGTTCCCCTCGATGTTCGAGCCCGTGCACGGCTCGGCGCCGGACATCGCGGGACAGCAGAAGGCCGACCCCACGGCCGCGATCCTCTCCGTCGCTCTCATGCTCGATCACCTCGGACTGGCCGACGAAGCCGCGCGCGTCACCCGCGCCGTCGAAGCGGACATCGCCGCCCGGGGATCGCAGCCCCGCACCACCGCCCAGGTCGGCGACGCCATCGCCGCCGCTGTCCAGGCGTAGCCTGGAACCGCCGCACGTACGCCGACCGCTCACACCCTCAGGACTAGACATGAGCCTCACCTACGAAACCGATGCCGGACTCGCCCCCCTGGAGTTCGCGGTCACCCGCAACCTGGCGGCGAAATCCGCCGCCGAGCGCGAGCAGCTGCTCGCCGACCCGGCCTTCGGCACCACCTTCACCGACCACATGGTCGACATCTGCTGGTCGGTGCGCGGCGGTTGGCACCGCCCCCGCGTGCAGCCCTACGGGCCGCTGTCGCTCGACCCCGCCGCCGCCGTGCTGCACTACGGCCAGGAGATCTTCGAGGGCATCAAGGCCTACCGCCACGCCGACGGTTCGGTGTGGACCTTCCGTCCCGACCAGAACGGTCGTCGTCTGCAGCGCAGCGCCCGCCGCCTCGCGCTGCCCGAGCTGCCGGTGGAGTACTTCGTCGAGTCGCTGAAGGCGCTCATCGCGGTCGACGGCGCCTGGGTGCCCTCGGGCGCGGACCAGAGCCTGTACCTGCGCCCGTTCATGTTCGCCAAGGAGGCGTTCCTGGGCGTGCGCCCGGCCAACAAGGTCGGCTACTACGTGATCGCCTCCCCGGTGGGCGCCTACTTCAAGGGCGGCGCGAAGCCGGTGTCGATCTGGCTCAGCGAGGACTACGCCCGCGCCGGCAAGGGCGGCACCGGCGCCGCCAAGACCGGCGGCAACTACGCCGCGAGCCTGCTCCCGCAGGCCGAGGCGTACGAGCAGGGCTGCGACCAGGTCGTCTTCCTCGACCAGGATCGCAACGTCGAGGAGCTGGGCGGCATGAACGTCGTGTTCGTCTACAAGGACGGCACGATCGTCACTCCCCAGTCCGACTCGATCCTCGAGGGGATCACGCGCGACTCGATCCTGCAGCTCGCGGCCGACCGCGGCCACAAGATCGAGGGACGCGCCGTGTCGATCGAGGAGTGGCGCTCCGGTGTGGCCTCGGGTGACATCGTCGAGGTGTTCGCGTGCGGAACCGCCGCGGTCGTCGCGCCGATCGGCGTGCTGAAGGGACGCGACTTCGTCGACGAGCAGCCCCTCGGACCGCTCGCACTGTCGCTGCGCGAGGAACTCACCGACATCCAGTACGGGCGGCGCGAAGACACCCACGGCTGGCTGCTCCGGCTGGATGAGCCCACGACCGCTGCGGAGCCGGCGGAGTGAGGATCGTCCGCTTCAGCCATCACGACGCGATCCGTTTCGGCATCGTCGACGGCGCCGAGCTCGTCGTCCTCGCGGGCGATCCGCTGTTCGCCGGCTTCGACACCACCGGTGAGCGTGTGCCGCTCGGCGAGGCGGCGCTGCTCGCGCCGGTGATCCCGCGGTCGAAGATCGTGTGCGTGGGCAAGAACTATCGCGACCACGCCGCGGAGATGGGCGGCGAGGCCCCCGAGGCGCCGCTGCTGTTCCTCAAGCCCAACACGGCGGTCATCGGTCCCGGAGACGCCATCGTGCGCCCGCCGCAGTCGCAGCGCACCGACTTCGAGGGCGAGCTGGCCGTCGTGATCGGCCGGGTGGCGAAGAACGTCCCGGCATCCGCTGCGCTCGACTACGTGTTCGGCTACACGATCGGCAACGACGTCACGGCCCGTGACCTGCAGAAGTCCGACGGCCAGTGGGCGCGCGCCAAGGGCTTCGACACGTTCTGCCCGCTGGGGCCCGCGATCGAGACAGAGTTCGACCTGGACGGCGGTGCCCGCATCGTCACCCGGGTCGACGGGGAGGTCCGCCAGGACGGTCCGATCTCCGACATGGTGCATTCCGTGCCGGACATCATCGCCTACGCGTCGGCGGCGTTCACGCTCCTTCCCGGCGACGTGATCCTCACGGGCACGCCCGCGGGCATCGGGCCGTTCGAGGCCGGTCAGAGCGTCGAGGTCGAGATCACCGGACTGGGGACACTCCGCAACACCGCGCGAAACGCGTGACCGTCGAGCCGGAGCTGGATGCCGCGACCGTCGGCCGTGTGCAGCGGCGAACGGTCGGCGTGCTCGCGGCGGGCCAGGTGCTGGGCGGCATCGCCTTCGGTGCCACGGTGTCGCTCGGCGCCCTGCTGGCGGCGGATCTGTCCGGGCAGGAGGCGCTGTCGGGGCTCGCCACGGCATCCGTCACGCTCGGTGCCTCCTTCTGCGCCATCCCGCTCGCGCGTCTCGCCGCGCGACGCGGACGCCGGGTCGCCCTCACCCTCGGCAACCTCTTCGCGCTCGTCGGCATCGCGGTGGTCATCACGGCCGCCGCGGTGCGGAGCTTCCCGCTGCTGATCGTGGGCGTCATCCTGATCGGCGCCGGCAACGCGGGCAACCTGCAGTCGCGATTCGCCGCGACCGACCTCGCGCCCGCCGAACGACGCGGACGGGACCTGGGCACGGTCGTGTGGGCCACCACGGTGGGAGGCGTTCTCGGGCCGCTGCTGCTGACGCCCGGGGAGGCGGTGGGCTCCGCACTCGGGATGCCGCCGCTGACCGGTTCGTACGCGTTCTCGATCGTCGCTCAGCTCGCCGCGTTCGTGCTGTACGTCGTGGCCCTGCGGCCCGATCCGCTCGTGCTCGCGCAACGTCTGGCCCGCAGCGGCGAGGCCCGCCGGGAGCGCATCGTCGAGGTCGATCGTCCGGTCGCGGCACGTTACGCCGTCTTCGCCGTCGCCGGCTCGCACGTCGTGATGGCATCCGTCATGGCGATGACGCCGATCCACCTCGCTCACCTCGCGCCGGATCACGTCACCGTCGTCGTGGGCACCACCATCGCGCTGCACGTGTTCGGGATGTACGGACTGTCGCCGCTGTTCGGCGTGCTCGCCGACCGGTGGGGCCGCATCGCGACGATCCTCCTCGGACAGGCGCTGCTCGCCGCCGCCCTCGTGCTGGCCGCCGTGGCCCCCGACTCGCAGTGGGCCGTGCTGGTCGCGCTGTTCCTGCTCGGCGCCGGGTGGAGCGCGGCGACCGTGTCGGGGGCGGCGCTGCTGACCGAGAGCTCGCTGACGGCTCTCCGGCCGCGACGGCAGGGGCTCAGCGACACGATCATGACCTTCAGCGCTGCCGTGGGTGCGGTTCTCGCGGGTGTGGTGCTCAGCCAGATCGGCTACGGCGGTCTCGCGCTGGTCGCCCTCGTCGTCGTCGCCGCGGTCACGGTGCTCTCGCCCTACGCGAGGCGCGCCTGACCCGCCGGGGTGCCGGGGTGCCGGGGTGCACGGGGCGGATGCCGAGGAGATCGCGGATACGGAGGACGATCTGAGACGGATCGGTCCTCTGATCCCGACATCTCCGCGGAATCGGCGTCGTGCGCACGCCCAGCGCAGCGCGCGCGACGCGCACCGGTCCGCCGACGCCGACGCCGATTCCCGTGCCAGGTCATCCAGCTGGCGTGCCGTATTCAGTCTCGCCGGCGCCGGCGAGCCTCGACGCCCGCGTGATTCCGCGGGTGCAGGGGTTCGGTGCGGGCGCGCAGACTGAGTACGGCACGCCCACCGCGCGCGCCGGGGCGAGAATGCACCCGCGCGAGGGTCAGCGGCCGAGGGCGGCGACGGCGCGCTCGACGTCGTCGGCGTCGTTGAAGACGTGGAACGCGACGCGCGCGCGACCGTTGCGGCCGGATGCCGTGATGCCGGCGTACTGGAGGCGCGCCAGGTCCGCGCCGTCGGGATCGAGCCAGGTGACGATCGCGGTCGCGGTCTCGGGCTCCTCGATTCCCACCGCGGCGCGGAAGCGGGCGGCCAGGCCCGTCGTGTGGGCATGCACCGCCTGCATGTCCGCCGCGGCGAAGGAGCGCAGCGCGGGCTCGGCTCCGACGAAGGCCTGCCACGCGGGCGACACGTCGAAGCGTCGCGCGCACGCGGCGAGGTCGGCGCCGCCGCCGTAGCAGGAGGCCCACGGGTCGTCTCCCGCATACCAGCCCGCCTGGACGGGCGTCAGCGTCCGCGCGTAATCCTCGCTCAGCACCAGGAAGGCGACGCCCCGCGGGCAGCAGAGCCACTTGTACGCGTGGCAGAGCAGGGCGTCGACGCGCCCGGCATCCACCGGCATCCAGCCGACGGCCTGCGTCGCGTCGCACACCGTCCTCGCACCGGCCGCGGCGGCCGCGTCGCAGATCGCGTCGAGGTCGGCGACGTGCCCGCACGCGGACTGCACGAGCGAGAAGGCGACGAGGTCGGTGTCGGCGGTGATCGCGTCAGCGAGTCGTGACAGCGGCGCGGTGCGCACGCGGATGCCGCGGCCCGCGTGCACGAAGGGGAGCACGAGAGACGAGAACTCGTCCTCGGGGACGAGCACGTCCGCGCCGTCGGGCAGTGCGGCGGCGAGGAGCGCGACCTGGACCGAGGTCTGCGAACCGATCGCGACGCGGTCGGCGGTGACGCCCACCAGGTTGGCCAGATGCGCTCGAGAGGCCTCGACGGCACGGCTGTAGGCGGCGATGTCGGGCGTGCCGCAGAGGTCGGCGGTGACCGCGCGACGGGTGGCGTTCATGGGCAGCCCGACCGTGCACGCGGCGAGGTAGCCGGCGGCCGAGGGGAACTGTGCGCGCAGGTCCGCGAGAGACTCGAGGTCGACGATGCTCATGGTTCCAGCGTGACGCCGCACCACGCATGCGTCTACGGCAAGTGATGCATGAAAAGCATGCCGTGCCATTATGTATCTATGACGCCAGACGCGCCCGACCTCGACGTCCAGGTGCTCCGCACCGTGCGGGCGATCGCCGACACCGGTTCGATCACCGCCGCGGCCGCCGCCCTCGGGTACAGCCAGCCGGCGATCAGCCAGCAGCTGCGCCGGCTCGAGGCGCGGCTGGGCGTCGCGATCGTGGAACGGGTCGGGCGGGGCGTGCGGCTGACGGAGGCGGGCCGGGTGCTCGCCCGCCACGCCCCCGCCGTCACGCATGCGTTCGATGCCGCGGCGGAAGAGCTCGCCCAACTGCGGGGCCTGCGCACCGGCGTCGTCCGGCTGGTCGCCTTCCCGTCGGCGTCGCCGGTGCTCGTGCCGCGCCTGATCGCGGCGCTCGCGGTCGCGCATCCGGGCCTGTCACTGACGTATGTCGAGGCGGAGCCGCCCGAAGCGGTCGAGGCGATCCGCGAGGACCGCGCTGACATCGCACTGACCTTCAGCTATCCCGGCGACCGCGACGATCCGCATGGGACGAGCGCCCGCGGCCTCTCGGTGCGCAGCGCGGGTCGCGACGAGCTGCTGCTGGTGCTGCCGGAGGGGCACGGCGCCGTGTCCGACCTGGCCGACCTCGCCGCGGCGACGTGGATCGCCGGATGCCCGCGATGCCGCGGTCACCTGCTGGAGCTCTGCGGCCGCGCGGGATTCGAGCCGCGCATCGGCTTCGAGACCGACAACGCCGTGGCGGTGGAGGGACTGGTCGCCCAGGGGATCGGGGTCGCGACTCTTCCGCGGATGGCCGTCGCGTCGTTCCCGGTGCTGCCCGGCGTCGTCACCGCGCCCCTGCCGGCATCCGAGGCACGTGGCCTGCACGTCGTGACCGCACGCGATGCCGAGCGCGTGCCCTCGGTGCGGGCCGTGCTCGATGTCTTGATGGAGCAGGTGAGCGCGCTGCACCGCCGGGTCTCCGACAGCGCCGAGAGGGCATGACCGACCCGGCGTCCGGCCGATCGCCGAGCCGCGAGCCGCAGGACGGGGGAGGGCGGCAACTAGACTGAGACGGATGTCTGCCGCGATCCATCCCCGTACCACCACCGCCTCCGGAACCGACGTCCGCGTGCGGTTCTGCCCCTCGCCGACGGGTCTTCCGCACGTCGGCATGGTCCGCACCGCGCTCTACAACTGGGCGTACGCGCGCCACACCGGCGGCAAGCTGATCTTCCGCGTCGAAGACACCGATGCCGCGCGCGACAGCGAGGAGAGCTACCGTCAGCTCGTCGACGCGCTCACCTGGCTCAAGATCGACTGGGACGAGGGCGTGGAGAAGGGCGGCCCGCACGAGCCGTACCGCCAGTCTCAGCGGCGCGACATCTACGCGGGCGTGCTGCAGACGCTCATCGCGTCCGGTGCGGTGTACGAGTCCTACTCCACGGCAGAGGAGATCGACGCCCGCAACGAGGCCGCGGGTCGCGCGAAGCAGCTCGGGTACGACAACTTCGACCGTGACCTCACCGACGAGCAGAAGGCCGCGTTCCGCGCGGAGGGACGCGAGCCCGCGTGGCGTCTGCGCGTGCCGGACCAGGACCTCACCTATGTCGATCTGATCCGCGGCGAGGTCACCTTCCCCGCCGGATCGTTCCCCGACTTCGTCGTCGTGCGCGCGGGCGGTCAGGCCCTGTACACGTTCACCAACCCGGTCGACGATGCGCTGATGGGCATCACGCACGTCATCCGCGGTGAGGACCTCATGCCCTCGACCGCCCGCCAGCTCGCGCTCTACGGCGCTCTCATCGAGGCCGGCGTCACCGATTTCATGCCGCGATTCGGTCACATGCCGCTGGTCCTCGGCGAGACCGGCAACAAGAAGCTCTCCAAGCGCGACCCGCAGGCCGACCTGTTCCTGCACCGCGAGCGCGGCTTCATCCACGAGGGACTGCTGAACTACCTCGCTCTTCTCGGCTGGTCGATCGCCGCCGACCGTGACGTGTTCTCCCTCGAGGAGTTCGTGGCCGCCTTCGACATCGTCGACGTCAACCCCAACCCGGCACGCTTCGACCAGAAGAAGGCCGAGTCGATCAACGGCGACCACATCCGCATGCTGGATGCCGAGGACTTCGCAGGCCGCCTGGTGCCCTATCTGCAGGCCGCAGGTCTGGTCGAGACCCCGCCGACGCCGGCGCAGCAGGCGACGCTGGATGCCGCGGCCCCGCTCGTGCAGGAGCGGATGCAGCTGCTGGGTGAAGCGCCGGGCCTGCTGGGATTCCTGTTCCGCGACGAGGTGGAGTATGACGACGACGCGCTGAAGGGCCTTCCCGCCAATGCGGGGGAGGTGCTCGTGGCATCCGTCGGCGCGCTCGAGCTGGTGCCGGAGCACGGGTTCACGGCCGCGGCGGTGCAGGACGCGCTGTCTCAGGCGCTGATCGAGGGTCTGGGACTCAAGCCGCGCGTCGCGTACGGTCCGCTGCGCGTCGCCGCGAGCGGCAGGCGTGTGTCGCCGCCCCTGTTCGAGTCGCTGGAACTGCTCGGCAAGGCCGAGTCGATCCGCCGCCTCGACGCGCTCGTCCAGCGGGTCGGCTGATCGCCGACGCGCTCACGCGCCGCACGAGTACAGCCCGGAGACCGGCGCGTCGGTGACCTCGGTGCAGTTGTCGAGCACCCACGTGCGGATCTGCCCGGCGGCGGTGGACGCGGCATCCGTGCCGCCGAATCCCGCGCCGCCGAAGCCGCCGCTCGATCCTGCGATCACGTAGCGCAGCTCACCGTCGGCCACGAGGCGCTGGAACGTGGCGAGGGTCGGGGCAGGATCGCGCTCGTTGAAGCCGCCGATCGGAAGGAACGATCCGCCGTCTGACGCGAGGATGAAGCCGGCGGCGCTCTGGGCGCCGAACGCGGCCGCGAGGTACGCGGTGCCCTGCTGATGCTCGGTGAGCCAGGCCACCGTCGCCGCGGTGGCCCGGCTCGTCCCCCCGCCGCCCGTCGTCCCCCCGCCGGCGACACCGCTGCCCGCGCCGCGGCGGACCGTGGATCCGCCCGCGTCGGTGCGCGTCGAGCCGTCGCTGCGAAACGTTCCGGGCCGGGCGGAGCCGAGAGGCCCGGGGCCGGGTGCGCCCGCCGCCTGTCCGGGACCCCCCATCCCACCGCGCGCGAAGCCGCCCATGCCGCCGATCCCGGACGTCGCGGCGACGCCGGCTGCCGTGGGGTTGGTCGAGTTGGGCGACCACATGGTCACGACGGACCAGGCCGCCGGGGTCAGCAGCATCGCGATGACGGCGACCGCGGCCGTCAGAGGCAGGGGCCGGGCCCGCCGGTGCTCGATCACGAGGAGCACGACGGCGAGTCCCAGCACGACCACCTGCACGATCGCGACCGGCAGCGAGAACGCGGCGCCGCGATCGGCCGCGACGGCCACGGCGATCAGCACCGCGGTGACGGCCGCGACGGCCGGCAGAGCGATCTGCGCCCACAGCGCACGGCGTCGACGCGCCCAGGCGAATCCCGCACCGATGAGCAGTGCCATCGGGATGGCCAGCGACGCCGTGTAGAACTGGTGCATCCCCGCCACCACGGAGAACATCACGGCGAAAGTGCCGAACCAGACCGCCCCGAAGACGAGCAGCGGCGTGCGGAAGCGCAGCACGGCGAGCACCACGACGGCGAGGATCGCGGTCGGGATCATCCACCCGATCTGGTCGGCGAGCGCCCCGTTGAGCAGCCGCACGACCGACGGCTCGCCGGAGAACGGGGGAGTGAACGAGCGGTACGCCTCCGTGTCGGCCGTGCTCGCGCCGAACCGGCCCAGGCCGTTGTACCCGAACACCATCTCCCACGGGTTGTTCGACAGGGTGCTGCCGATATAGGGGCGGTCGGATGCCGGGACCAGCGCGACCACCACGATCCAGACGAGGGAGGCCGGCAGGCTGACCACGCCGGCGACGGCGACGTGCCAGACCCGGCGCCACCACGGCTGGCGGGTGCAGAGGTAGGCCGCCGCGAGGCCGGGCCACACCGCCCACGCCTCGAGCATGTAGGTCTGGAAGGCGGCAGCGATGAACAGGCCGGAGAGCAGGAGCCAGCCGAGGTGGGCTCGTCGGAGGGCGTGGGTCGCGGCCCACGCGGTCAGTGCCAACGCCAGGACGAAGAAGGTCTCGGGCTGGTTCGAGCGAGCGACGGCGACGAGGATGGGAGTCGTCGCGACGACGGCGCCTGCAATGACGCCCGCGGTCCGTCCCGCCCACCGCCGCGCCGTGATCGCCGTGATGACCGCCGCCGCGGCGGCCGCCAGCGCATTGGGCAGAATCACGGCGGCGGGGGAGAACCCGAACACGCGCACGACGAGGGCCGGGATCCAGAACGAGCCCGGGATCTTGTCGAGGGTGACCGTGCCGGCGGGATCGAACGACCCGAAGAAGAAGTCGGGCCAGCTTCGGCTCATCGACAGCGCGATGGAGGCGTAGTAGTCCGACATCGACCCGCCGACACCCCACGCGGTGAGCACCAGCGCGACCAGGCCGATGCCGAGCAGAGACCAGTGCCAGGGCGTGCCGAGGCGCCGGCGCACACCGGTTCGGGCGCGCGTGGAGGAGAACGGCGTCGACGGCGCCGACGCGGAGAGAACGGTCACGACGGTCACGCTAGGACCGCTGCGCCCGATGTCTCGCAAGCGCGAGCTATGAATACGCCGCGACGCGCGGAATCAGTCCGACGGCCAGGTGGCCCAGATCACGTCCTCCCCGTCGATCTGCTGCGGGCCGGCGCCCACCGCGTACCGGGCAGAGCTCGGGTCTTCGCCGTCCAGCCACCAGATGTAGGCCCCGTAGCCGGAGTTCTGCTGGTAGCCCGCGGCCGAGAGCGTCGATCCGATGGCGGCGATCGCGGCATCCGCGTCGCCGACGAAGATCGCGCCCTTGCGCGCGGTCCCTCCGAAGTCGTCCACCACGTAGCACGCGGGAACCGTCGGGGGAGCACCCGCCTCGGGGAAGGTGAAGCCGGCAGGGTCGGCCAGGGTCGGATCGGCGTAGCCGTTGGCATCCATGAACGAGATCATCGCGTCGGTGCACCCGAACGCGTCGCCGCCTGCCGGCGCCGCGGGGGCGTCGTGCGCGGCCGACGCGCTCACGTCGCCCGTCGTCGAGGCGGGTGAGCCGGATGCCGCGTACCCGGTCAGCAGGAGCAGGAGGGTGGTGGCGCCCACGACGGTGGTGGAGCGGACGGCGGTCATGCGCTCAGTGTCGCCGGGGCGCCGCCCGGCGGGCAATGCGGGATCCGGCTGGTTTGGACACCGCCTGTGTGTGGGCTAAGCTTGACCCTCGGTACGACTTCGGTCGTCACCCTCTGGGGTATGGTGTAATTGGCAACACGGCTGATTCTGGTTCAGTTGTTCTTGGTTCGAGTCCAGGTACCCCAGCAAATTCATCGCTCTCGAATGAGCAAGCTCTCTGCATGTCCGAACCCCTCCTTCGACGCTCATGTCGAGGGAGGCTCCTTGTTTCTGAGGCGTGTGCCTGTTGCCGTGTCCGGCAGGCATCCGCACTGAGCTGATCGGCCCACCACGGCATGCGAGGCGCCGCGGCAGCCGCACACCCTCGCCAACGGCGATCGCCGAGCCTATGCTGACCGCATGACCGAACCCACGCAGGAGCAGCTCGAGTCGTCGGACAAGGTGGTCAAGCGCACGGTCGGCGGTGAGATCCGCTACTACCTCAAGGACATCAAGGCGCACTGGCCGGCCGTCGTCGAGCAGCATCCGGATGCCGCGGGTCACGAGGCGTGGTGGACGGCCGATGGTCGGTTCCATGCGACGCACGCGCAGCTGCGTCGCGACGCCATGATCGGCGGGATCGTCTAGCGCGATCCGCGACTTCTTCTCTGGCGCGTTCTCGGGTCTCCGGCCCGCGGGGTGCGCTCCATCGTGGAGTCGGTACTCCGCGCCGAGCATTGGTGGCGCCATCCGGACGTTCCCGAGCGATCGTGTCAGCCCGCGCCGTCGGTCGCGGTCCGCGCCGCCGGGGCAGACAGGAGCGTCGCGAGACGCTTCTTCTTGCGGTTCTCGCGGATGATCCACGCGACATCGGGATCGCTCTCGTCGAGGGCTGCGAAGACGGGGAGCCCTCGGACGGGGTCGGCGGCGATGGCGACGCTCCAGCAGTAGCCGAGCGCCTGCCGCAGGGTGCGCGCCCCGTCCTGCCTGCGGTGGGAGGTGTCCGCCGCGGCGAGGTGGGCGGTCGCACGCGCGCACGCCGCCAACCCGGCGCGGGCGGTGTCCGGTGTCCGCAGCAGTCGCGGCTCGCAGATCGCGGCGACGGCGGCGCGCTGCACGAGCGGGTCGGGGTCGTCGACCCAGTCCGCGACCAGCGCCCTGAGGATCGCGGGGGAGTCGTCGCCGAGCAGCTGCAGTCCGATCGCCACGCCCTCGCGTACACGCCACCGGTCGTCGGCGGCGAGAGCGCGCGCATGGTGGGCGTCACGCGGTTCGCCCGCCCGTCGGCCGAGCGCTGCGGCGGCGCACATGACGGGGTATTCGCGTCCATCTCGAAGGAGCGCGTCGATGACGGCTGCGTCGGCGGTGCGCGCCGCCGCGTCGACGAGTGCGAGATCCGCGCGCGGACCGGGCAACCCGGAATGGGCATCGAGGAACGCGGCCCAGCTGAGCGGGTCCATTCCTGACAGCTGGGCGATCCACGCCGGCACGCTCGTCATGCGTGCGACGCTATCGCGCCGGGCACTGCCGTCGCCGCGTCGCGTGCCGGGTCAATTCCACTCGCGCCGATGTCCGATCTCAGCCCGACCTCGTGAAGACCCCCAACCCCGACGGCGTCGGGATCTGCGCATAGCGGTTGAGGAAGGTGAGGGTCACGGAGGTCACCCGTCCGTCCGCGCGGGTGAAGACGACCGACGAGAGGGAGCCCGGCAACGCGTTCTCGCCCGTGGGGACGTACGCCATCGTGTCGCCGTCCCACGGCGTGATGTCGAACGCGGTCTCGCCCTTCGGTCCGAGCGAGCCGCGGAGGCCGGTGCCCGCCGAGGTCACCGTCAGGGTGCCGAAATACGGACTGACGTACGTTCCGGTGTAGTCGGCGACGGGCCCGGATGCCGCGGCATCCGCCGGTGCCTGCATGCCGGCCAGGTCGCCGGACGGCGCGTTGTAGGACGCGAAGAAGCCGTGCATCGTGTCCACCCAGTCGCGGGTGGAGTGCCCGTACATGACCTCGTCGAGGAACGTCTGCACGACCGCTTCGGGAAGGCCGACGGGGGCGCCGTTGGTGAGGACGACGATGCCGAGGTCGAGATCGGGGACGAGGGTCGCGGCGGTCGCGGCGCCGAGGCCGAAGGCACCCGAGTGGCTGAGCGTGACACGGCCGCCGGCGCCGGAGCCCACGTTGATGCCGAAGCCGTAGTGACCGGGTCGTTGATCCAGATCGCCCGGGTGGGAGCTGACGATCTGCGCCGACAGCGCCTCGTTCAGCGGCCCTGTGGCGATGAAGGCGGAACCGCCTCGCTGCCCGTCGGACAGCAGCAGCTGCATCCACGTCGCCAGGTCGCCGACGGTCGAGGATGCGCCGCCCGCGGGCGCCTCGGCATCCGCGTCGCGGTCGAACAGCGGCTGGAAATCGTCGTCGCCGATCCGTGCGTGCAGCACGGCGCGGTCGTCGGCAGCGAGGTAGTCGGCGTGGCTCATACTCGTCGACGTCATGCCCAAGGGCGTGAACAGCAGCTCCTGCGCCGTCTGTTCCCACGTCTGACCGCGGGAGGCCGCGACGGCCTGCGCGCCGGCCGTCAGACCGAAGTTCGAGTACTGATAGGTCGAACGGAACGGCTGCAGGGGGATCTCACGGAGGTGGTCGAGGATGTAGTCGCGGTCGAAGCCGAGGTCCTCGAGGTCGTCTCCGCCGCCGGTGGGGATGCCGGTGCGGTGGGCGAAGAAGTCGCCGATCGTGGCGTTCTGGGTGACGTACGTGTCATCGAGCGCGAAGTCGGGCATGAAGGTGCGCACCGGCGTGGACCACGAGAGCTCGGGGTTCTCGGTCATGGCCTTGGCGACGATCGTGGCCGACAGCGGCTTCGACAGCGATGCCAGCTCGAACACGGTGTCGGTGTCGACATTGACGCCGGTGGACACGTCGCGCACGCCGAACCCGCCCTCGTACAGCACGGCATCGTGCGAGACGACCGCGACGGCGAGCCCCGGAACCTTCGATCGACGCAGTGCGTCGTCGATCTGGCCGGGCAGAGCCGTGAGGGCGGCGGCGACGGCGCTCTCACGATCGGTGTACAGCGCGACGACGTCGTGATTCGGGAAGGTCCCCGTGGTCACGGCGACCGTGGGCGCCGGCTCGGGCGGGGAGCTCCACGCGCAGCCGGAGAGGGCCAGCCCCACGGCCGTCGCCGTCACCGTCGTCGTTAGAAGTCTCGGTCGGCGCCGCGCATCCGCCATGGTCGAAGCCATCCTCGTGCCCCCTCATGCGGCACGCCGACGTCCCGCTCGTGTCGAGGATAGGGCGACCGCGACCGTGCGGTCCAGCGTCGGCCGGCGCCGCTGCGCCGATCAGCGCGACGCCGAGGCGGGCGCGATCACGGTGAGGGCGCGCGGGAGGACGCGCGCGGAGAGGTGATCGACCTCTTCGCCGAGCTCCCCGTCGCGGGCGATCCGGTAGGGCCCGTCGAGCAGTTCGAGATCGAACTCGGCATCCGAGAACTCCTGGTAGCGGCGGTTGCGCGAGATCCGCCCCGTGAACAGGTCGAGGACCACGCGCGCGCGGGAGCCGCGACGCGACACACCGAGCACGCGCAGATCCAGCCGCGCGTCGTCGAGCGTCGCGCGGTGGACGGGGGCGAACCCGCGCGGCTCGTACCGGCCGTTGCCGAGGAAGAGCAGGCTGAACCGCGCGTCGACGGCGCGACCGTCGAGGTCGCGGACGCGCACGCGCACGGCGCGGGCCCGTCCCAGCGTCCGCACCGCCGCGACGAGGGCAGCGAGAGGCTTGCCGATGCGGTGCTCGTACCGCTCGCGGATCGCGACGAAATCGGTGTACGCGCCGACGCTGGCGGTGTTGACGAAGATCCTGCCGTTCACCTCGCCGAGATCGACCTTCGCGACAGTGCCGGCCCGGACGGCGTCGATGGCAGCCGACAGCGGGTACATCCCGAGGTCCTTCGCGAAGTGGTTGAAGGTGCCCGCCGGCAGAACCGCCAGCGGGATGCCGTTCTCGTGGGCGGCGGCCGCGGCCTGCTGCACCGTGCCGTCGCCGCCGGCGACCGCGAGGACCTCGCACTCCTGCGCGGTGCGGCGGATCACCTCGGCGTAGTCGTCGTCCGCACCCAGCTCGACGATCCGCAGCGCCGGCAGCGTGCGGCGCACCACCGGGAGGATGCGCGCCGCGCGCCCCGAGCCCGATCGAGGGTTGATGACGAGCGCGATGCCCGCGCCGTCCGGCCGCGGCGTGCCCGCGTGCACCGCGAGCGCGTCCTGCAGCGGGTCCACGCGCTCCACCGGCACGATCCGCGTCGTCAGCCAGGCGACCGCCTCGCCGAGCGCGAAACCCGCCGCGACGTCCGACGGGTAGTGCGCTCCGGTGGCGACCCGCGAGAAGCCGACGAGGCCCGCCAGCATGCGCAGCGGCACGGTCAAGATCGGGGACTCGGCGGATGCCGCCGCGGCGAACGCCATCGCGCTGGCCGAGTGGCCGCTCGGAAACGACGTCGAGGCGGGGATGCGGTGGGCCAGCCGCTGCACCGGCACCTGCGTGATGGCCGGCCGCGGGCGGCGGTGCAGACGCTTGGACACCTGGTTGGCGAGGAGGCTGGTGAGCCCGATCGCGGCGAGGCCGCGCACCGCGGCCCGGCGCGCCCGGGGCCGACCGGTGGCCGCGAGGAGCGCCGCCACCCCCATCCAGAGCACGGAGCGGTCGGCGGCCCGCGTGAGCGGCGGCATCGCCCCGTCGAGGATCGGGCTGCGCGTGCCGGCGATCGCGGTGAAGGTGGCCACGTCGAGCGCGTCCACTTGGCGCCGGACGGAGCGCCATCGCCGCGTGTCGCCCCCGTCGTCTCGGGAGGCGCGTGTGCGAGCGGACGGTGGTCGACGCCGGGCCATGATCGCTCCGATCAGTTCATCGCATTGCCGATGTAGGAGTACTTGACGAACACCTCGGAGGCCCAGCCGGCCTCGTCGAGCACGCCCTGCACCGCCGTGAGCATGTACTTGGAGTCCCACCCCATGTAGAGGTACTGGCCGTCGCCCAGCTCATCCCACTGGCCGTTCCACGCCTTGGCCGGGTAGACCGGGCCGCCGCGGCGTGCGCTGAAGTCGATCACGCTCTGTCGCGAGTCCGCCCACAACCGTTTGAAGATGCGGTTGAAGAGGTAGCGGATGTCGGGAACCTCCCAGTGCTCGCCGCGGAACTCGACGTAGTCGAACTCGCGCTGCCAGCCCCGAGGCCATCCGCGGCGCTTGCGGGCGTCGAGGATGGGAGTGAGGTTGTCGTCGTCGATGGAGACGACGGCGGGACGCTTCCAGACGCTCAGGAAGAGGTCGGTCAGCTCTTGCGTGCGCGCCGCGATCGCCGCGGTCGACCACGCCTCGGCGTCCGCGACGGCCTGCGTGACGGCGAGCGCGCTGTCGCGGTAGGCGTTCCGCTTCTGCGGGAACGAGGCGTCGAACGCGCGGTCGAAGAGCTCCCGTTCGAGCAGCGTCAGGTTTCCCAGGGTCTGGGCCAGCGCACGGAAGCTGTTCTGCTCGTCGTCGGAGAGCTCGGCCCAGCGGCGCGAGCCGTCGGGCGACCACTCGTCGGACGGTGCGAGCGGCACGATGTGCTCGAGATCCAGCGGCGCCGTGTCGATGTCGCCCGCGAGCCGCCCCAGCACGTAGGCCGGGTGGGGGAGCGCGCTGAACTTCAGACCCACGCGGGTGCGCTCGTCGGAGGGCGTGATCCGCGCGATCGCCCGGACCAGGTCGTCGCGCGAGAGCGCCGCGGCGCGGCAGAGGCGAGCGACGAGCCGGTCGGTGGTCACCCCGACGACGGTGCGGCGCATCAGCAGCGACTGCAGCTGCTCGAGCGACGTGATCAGCTCCGAGGTCGGGAGCTGTCCGGAGCGATGCTCGTGGAGCAGGCGCAGGGCGAGCGGATACATGCCACGGCCGAAGGTGTTGAGCAGGGCCAGCTGCTGCCCGATCGCGACGTCGGCGACGCGCGCCGGGTCGAGGAGGGTGGCGTAGAGCGCGGAGTAGTCGCGCCACTGCGCGGCGCGCTCGCGCAGCGTCGCCAGGTCGAGGTGTGGGAACTCGGCGCGGAAGGTGTCGTAGACGCCCCGCTCGCCGGCCACGGTGACCTCGCGGCCGGTGAGCATGACGAGGTAGTGCCGCCAGAAGTCGCCGATCTGCTCGCCGGTGTTCTCCTCGATCGGAACCCAGTAGTGGTCCTCGATCTCGCTCTGCTGGGCGTGGGAGAGGCCCATCAGCACGTAGTTGTGGATCAGCTCGTGGTCGCGCAGCGGTTCGCCCGTCGAGTTGAGGCTCTCGAAGGTCTGCTGCGCGTTCGCCTCGGGCCCGAGGGTGATCGCGACGTGCTCGAGGCGTTGGAGGCCCCGCCAGATGTGGGCGGCCTCGTCGGGACGGATCTGGCTGCGGAAGAACGCGTAGTTGTCGTCGAAACGCGACACGCGCGTCTCATCGTCGGGCGTCCGACGGTCGCGCACGACGCTCTCGAAGACCTCCGCCCAGGCGCGATGCGGCCGGAGTTTCGTCCGTGCGGGATCGTCGTCGCGGACGAGCACCCGCTCGAGCTCGGCGGCCAGCTCCGGGTCGTCGTCACGCAGGGTGTGGTGCAGGGCGGCGACCAGCAGCATGAGCGTCGTGATGCGCTGCTGTCCGTCGATGAGGACCAGATGGGCGTCATCGTCGTCGGAGACCGAGGCGGTCGAGAGGATCGAGCCGATGAAGTGCGTGTGGCCGGCGCCCGCATCCGCCACCGCGCGCACATCGCCGAGGAGCTGCTCGCAGCCGCCGATGTCCCAGCGGTACTGCCGCTGGTAGACCGGAACGACGATGGTGGTGTCGGATGCCGAGAGCCACGCGATCGTGGCAACGGCGGTCGCGGAGACGTGGGACGCGGAGACCGAGGGGGCGAGGTTCGTGCCGGTGCTCATGTTCTCCGTGTCGCCTCCGCGCTCGCTCTCGATGACCGCCGTCGAGTCTAATCGCGTTCCCGGGACCGCTCGGTAGGCTTGCCTCGGCCGGGCCTGTAAAAACTTCGCTTGTCCGGCAGAAAGGTTGGATCCGTCATGGGTTACATCAAGAGCGCGGCCCTCGAGGAGACCGGTTACGTCGTCCTCGACCGCTACAACAAGGAGATCGACCCGAAGGAGTGGCTCGACGTCGAGTACGTCGACTGGAAGTCCTCGGGCGACACCCGGTTCGCCCCGTTGGCCTCCGCCAAGGGCGAGATCGAGTGCAACGGCTTCTGGAACCACAAGCCGCCGCGCACCGACAAGGACGGCGTCTGGATCGACGCGCAGACCGCCATCGCACCGACGCTCACCGCGCGTGCGCAGGAGCCGGGGGCGAACGTCGGCCGCTGCCGCATCATCGAGCTGCAGCCGAACACGTATGCCGACTGCCTCTACAACCTGCACCAGGACGACAACAACCGTCTGAACCCGGACGGCACCGGCTGGGTCGTGCGCGGCTTCTTCAACCTCACCGACGACAAGACGAGCTACTTCGTGCTGCGGGAGAACCGCACCGATCCGAGCGAGGAGACCCGCATCGCCCTGCCCGCGGGCGCGCAGCTCATCGTCGACACCCAGCGCCTCTGGCACGCCGCCGCCCACTACGGCGACGAGCCGCGCTACTGCCTCATCACCTCGTGGGAGTCGGGCCCCGAGCTCGACGCCTACATCGCCAAGTACAACGGGGTGAACAAGGTGGACAGCTACCCGGTCGACCAGGAGACGCTGGATGCCGGGCAGATCGAGCAGGAGCGCCGCATCGCCGCCCGTGCCGCCGCCCTGGCCGCCCGCGGCCAGCAGGAGGTCACGGTGATGAGCGAGGCCTGAGCCTCGGCATCCACCGCGGACGTCCCGTCCGCACGAAGGGCCCCGATCTTCGGATCGGGGCCCTTCGTCGTCCGTGGCCCTCGTGTGGTTTTCCACGGAGCAGACTGTTGTTATATCTGTGGTTGTGTTGTACCGTGTGGATATTCAAGGAGGATACGTGTACGCAACGGAGCGACAGCAGCTCATCGAGCATCTGGTCAGCACAGACGGACGCGTCGCCGTCGTCGACCTGGCGCGCCGCTTCGGCGTGACCACCGAGACCGTCCGCCGCGATCTCGACCAGCTCGAGACGGCGGGAATCGTGCGTCGCGTGCACGGCGGGGCCGTGGCCCGCACCCGGGTCAGCACGGTCGAGACCTCCTTCGTGGAGCGCACGCAGCGCCGCAGCGACGCGAAGCGCGCGATCGCGGAGCGGGCCCTGGAGGCCATCGGCGCCGATGGCGACGGATCCATCTACATCGACGCGGGGACGACGACGGCCGCCGTCGCCGGACTGCTCGCCCAGCGCCCGGTCACCGGGCATCCGCTCGAGGTCGTCACCCACTCGATGACGGTGGCGCACCTGCTGGCCGGAGCGCCCGGGCTCAACCTCACCGCCATCGGCGGCCGCGTGCGCGGGCTGACCGCGGCGGCCGTGGGCGCCCAGACGGTCGATGCGATCTCCCGGCTGCGCCCCGACCTCGCCTTCATCGGCACCAACGGCCTGTCCGCCACCTTCGGACTGAGCACACCCGATCCCGACGAGGCCGCAGTCAAGCGCGCCATCATCGCCTCGGCGCGCCGCATCGTGGTGCTCGCCGACGCCGAGAAGTTCGACGGGGAGCTGCTCGTCTCCTTCGGCCGGCTCGCCGATCTCGACATCCTCGTCACCGATGCGCCGCCGCCCGCCGACCTCGTCGCCGCCCTCGACGACGCCGATGTGGAGGTGTGGACAGCATGATCGTCACGCTCACCGCGAACCCGTCGCTCGACCGGACGGTGACCCTCGCCGAGGCCCTGCGCGTCGGCGAGGTGCAGTCCGCCGTCGCCGTCCGCGAGGATGCCGGGGGGAAGGGCATCAACGTCACCCGTGTGCTGACCGGGTCGGGTGTGCCCAGCACCGCGGTCCTCCCGCTCGACGCCGACGACCCGTTCGCATCCGTGCTCCGCTCGGCGCGCGTGCCGGTCGTCGCCGTGCCCCTGCCCGGAACCGCGCGGGCGAACCTCACGCTGACCGACCACGACGGCGTGACCACGAAGGTGAACCTGCCCGGTGTGACGCGCAGCGACGCGGATGCCGCGACGCTCATCGCCGCGACGGTGCAGGCGTCGGCGGGTGCGCGATGGCTGGTGCTGGCGGGGTCGCTGCCACCCGGACTGCCCGACGACTTCTACGTCGACGTGATCACCGCCGTCCGCGCGACCGGCTCCGAAGCGCCGCGCATCGCCGTGGACACGTCGGGGGCCGCCCTGCGGGCCGTCGTCGAGCGCGGAGCGCCCGATCTCATCAAGCCCAACGACGAGGAACTCGTGGAGCTCGCCGGCGTCCCCCTCGACCCGGCGCTGCCGCTGGCGGAGGCCGTCCGCGCCGTCGCCTCGCAGCTCGTGCCCGAGCGGGTGGGCGCCGCCTTCGTCACGCTGGGTGGCGACGGCGCGGTCCTCGTGACGGCCGACGGAGCCTGGTTCGGCACGCCGCCGCCGACGCGGGTACGCAGCACCGTCGGTGCCGGAGACAGCTCGCTGGCGGGCTTCCTCCTCGCCGACGTCGCGGGAGCCGCTCCCGACGAGCGGGTGCGCAGCGGCATCCGCTACGGGTCCGCGGCGGCCGCGCTGCCCGGAACGCAGGCCCCGACGCCCGCCGATCTGCTCCCCGGCGACGTGCCGGTGAGCCCTCTCGCCCCCTGAAAACCCCATCCTGAACCCACTCGACCACTGGAGGTCACCGTGTCAGAGATCATCACGCCGGCGCTCGTCAGCCTTGACGCGTCGCTCGGCACCGACAAGCGGGCCGTCATCGACGCCCTCGCCGCGCGCGTGGCGGCGACGGGGAGGGCGAGCGATGCCGCAGCCCTCGCCGCCGACGCCTGGAAGCGCGAGCAGACCGACGAGACCGGTCTGCCCGGCGGCATCGCGATCCCGCACGCCAAGAGCGCCGCGGTGCGCGAGGCGACGCTCGCCTTCGCCCGTCTGAAGCCGGGCATCGACTTCGGCGCGGAGGACGGTCCGGCCGACCTCGTCTTCCTCATCGCCGCCCCGGACACGGCGGCCGAGGAGCACCTCGCCGTGCTGTCGCAGCTCGCGCGCAGCTTCATGCGCGAGGACTTCACCGCGGGACTGCGCGCGGCCGAACGGCCGGAGGACGTCGTCGCCCTCGTGACCGCGGCCGTGTCGGGCACCGCTGCTCCGGCAGCGTCGACGGCGCCCGCCGCGACGGCGAGCGCGGACAGCGCGCACCTGATCGACGGACGCCCCGCCCGGATCGTGGCGGTCACGGCGTGCGCGACCGGCATCGCCCACACCTTCATGGCGGCCGACGCCCTCACCGCGCAGGGCGGCAAGGACGGCGTCGACCTCATCGTGGAGCCGCAGGGATCGAGCGGATACAAGGCGCTCGACCCGAAGATCATCGAGGCCGCCGACGCCGTCATCTTCGCCGTCGACGTGGACGTGCGCGAGCCGCAGCGCTTCGCCGGCAAGCCCGTCGTCCGCGCCAGCGTCAAGCGCGGCATCGAGGCGCCCGGTCAGCTGGTGGCCGAGGCCATCGCCGCTGCGAAGAACCCGAACGCGACCCGCGTCAGCGGATCGGCCGCGGCGGCATCCACCGCCACGTCGGGCGCGGGGGAGTCGTACGGCGCGAGCATCAAGCGCGCGCTGCTGACCGGCGTCAGCTACATGATCCCCTTCGTCGCCGGCGGCGGTCTGCTCATCGCCCTCGGCTTCCTGCTGGGCGGCTATGAGATCGCGTTCAACGCGGACAAGATCCTCGGCGCGTCGACGCTGTGGAACCTCGGCGACACCTCGCTGATCGTCTACCTCGGCGCCGTGCTGTTCAAGATCGGCGCGCTGTCGTTCGGCTTCCTGGTGCCGGCCCTCGCCGGTTACATCGCGTACGGCATGGCCGACCGGCCGGGTATCGCCCCCGGTTTCGTCGCCGGTGCCGTCGCGGGCTTCATGGGCGCGGGCTTCCTCGGCGGCATCGTCGGTGGTCTGCTCGCCGGTGTCGCCGCCCGCTGGCTGAACGGCCTCGACGTGCCGCGCTGGCTGCGCGGTCTCATGCCGGTCGTGATCATCCCGCTGCTGGGTTCGATCTTCGCCTCCGGTCTCATGCTGCTGGTGCTCGGCGGTCCGATCGCCTGGCTCACCAAGGCCCTCAACGACTGGCTGTCGGGCCTCACCGGCGCCGGCGTGATCATCCTCGGCATCATCCTCGGCCTGATGATGTGCTTCGACCTCGGCGGTCCGGTCAACAAGGTGGCCTACGCCTTCGCGACCGGCAACCTTGCCGCGGGCATCGCGGGCGACGAGCGCTACCTGCAGATCATGGCGGCCGTCATGGCTGCGGGCATGGTCCCGCCGCTGGCGATGGCCCTGGCATCCACCGTCATCGACCGCAAGCTCTTCACCGAGCCGGAGCGCGAGAACGGCAAGGCGGCCTGGCTGCTCGGCGCTGCGTTCATCTCCGAGGGTGCGATCCCGTTCGCGGCGGCCGACATCTTCCGGGTGATCCCGGCGATGATGCTCGGCGGCGCGGTGACCGGTGCGCTCTCGATGGCGTTCGCCGTCACGAGCAAGGCGCCCCACGGCGGCATCTTCGTCTTCTTCGCGATCGACAACTTCTGGCTCTGGCTGCTCGCCATCGCCGCGGGAACGGTCGTCTCGGCATTCACCGTCGTCGCGCTGAAGCGCTTCGCACGCCGTGGATCGGCCGTGAACGAGGGTATTCCCGGTGCGTCCTCGGTTTCTCCCGAGGCCGTGAACGCCTAGTCTCGATGGAGATATCCCAACACGATCCAAGGAGGATCCCATGGCAGAACGCCAGGCCACCGTCGCCAGCAGCTCGGGTCTGCACGCGCGCCCCGCGAAGCTCTTCGTGCAGGCGGTCCAGCAGACCGGCGTCCCCGTGACGATCGCGGTCGAGGGCGGTCCTGACCTCAACGCCGGCAGCATCCTCACGCTGATGGGGCTGGGCGCCACGCAGGGCACCGTCGTCACGCTCAAGGCGGAGGGCGAGGGCGCCGAGGCGGCCCTCGACACGCTCGTCGCGTTCCTCGAGACGGACCACGACGCCGAGGCCTGATCGGACACGGATCCACGGATGCCGCGACCCCCGGATGCTCTCCGGGGGTCGCGGCATCCGGCGTTCGGGGCCTCAGAGATCGATGGCGTCGCCCGGGTCGAGCGGGCTGAACCGACCCCCGCCCTGTTCGGCCGCCCACTGCAGACGTTCGCGGTGCATGTCGAGTCCGATGCGCGAGAGCGTCATGTCGTGCGTCGCGAAGGCGTGCTCGGGCCGCACGGCGAGGACGAAGTCGATCGCCTCGCCGATCTTCAGCCACGGCGCGCCCACCGGCGCGGCGAGGAGCCGGACCTCGACCCCTTCGGGGACCGCGTAGGAGTCGCCGGGGTAGTAGAGCTCGTCGTCGACGAGCACGCCGACGTTGTCGATGACGGGGATCGACTCGTGGATGACGGCGTGCCGCCCGCCGAAGAAGCGCAGCGCGAACGGGCCGGCGCTCACGCTGTCGCCCGGAGCGACGACGGTGACGCCGAACTCCGCGGCCGCATCCGCGACACCCTGCGGCCCGTAGATCGGCACGTCGGGCGCGTGCTCACGGATGCGACGGAGGTGCTCGGGCGTCCAGTGGTCGGGGTGCTCATGGGTGAGCACGACGCCCACCGTCCCGGCCAGATCCTGCAGCGGAAGAGTGAAGGTTCCGGGGTCGATGATCAGCTGGCTTCCTTCGCGCTCGAGGCGCAGGCAAGCGTGTTCGTGTTTGGTGACGCGCATGTCGCTCAGTCAACGCCTGTCCCGCGATCCGGGCAAGCCGGACGCGCATCCGGGCCTCGATTTGGCGAGGGGTCGTTCGCCATGGCATAATCGAACGGTTGCTTACGCAGCGAAAAGGTACGGCCCCATCGTATAGCGGCCTAGTACGCCGCCCTCTCACGGCGGTAACGCGGGTTCGAATCCCGCTGGGGTCACCACCGCAGAAGCCCGGTCCACACGGACCGGGCTTCTGTCGTCTGCGGGTCTGTCGCGACGCGACAGACCCCGAGGTGGGTCAGGCTGCGGGACCGGCCTCGTCAACGGTCTCGGGCGCGCGGGTGCGGGCCCGACGACGGCGGACGACCCGGCGCGCACCCCACACGATCAGGGCGGCGAACGCGATCAGGCCGAGCCAGGGGAGCAGGAACCCGATCGCGATGACCAGGCCGTTGAGAGTCGCGACGAGACCGTTCCAGCCGGCCGCGACGCCGTCGCCGAATCCCGCCGGATCGGCGGTGACGGCGGGGGCGGGCGTGACGAGCGAGACGCTCAGCGTCGACATCTCGACCTGGGACTGCACCCAGGTCAGCTGCTGTCGGAGGGACTCCAGCTCGGACTGACGCTCCGACAGCGCGGACTCCGCCGCGATCAGATCGGCGGTCGACGACGACTGCTGCATCAGCTCCGTGAGGCGTGCGACGGAGGACTCGAGGGCGGAGACCCGGGCGCGCAGGTCGACGGCCTCCGTGGTCACGTCGCGCCGGTCGGTCTGCGACGAGGTCACCGTCCCGTAGGCGGACAGTCCCGCGACCGTCTCGGAGAGGCGGTCGGCGGGGATGCGGACGGTGATCCACGCGCCCGACGGCATCGGCATGACGACTCCCGTTCCCGACATGACGTCGACGGGCGCTCCGGCGCCGGTGCTCTGGGATTCGACGTAGCCGCCCGCGGCGACGGCTGCCGCCGCGATGCCCTCGGCCGCGGCAGCGGCGTCCGCGACCTCGACGGTCGCCGAGGCGGTCGTCGCGATCTCGCGTCCCGCGCTCCCGGTGGAGGCGTCGGCCGCCACGCCGGCTCCGCTCATGCCGCCGGCCGCGGCATCCCCGGCCCGTCCGTCGGTCAGCCCGAGCTCGGCGGTGCTCCCGCCCGGTGCGATCACCGCGGGAAGGGCGGCGGACGCCGTCCCGGACGTGCCCTGCAGGGTTCCCGCGATCGACGGTGCCATGATCGCCGCGACCGCCACGACGGCGGCGGCCGCCGCCCCGCCCATCCAGATGCGGCCGCGCCGGACGGCGCGGATCCGTTCGCGTTCGCTGCGCTCCCACTGCGCGCGACGTTCGTCCGCGATGCGTGCGAAGAGCGCGTGCTCGATCGCCTCCACGCGATTGTCGCCGAGCTCGGGCAGTGCGGTGTGTGCGGTGGTCATGACCCCTCCGATGCGATGGTGGTGCGCAGTGAGCTGCGGATGCGGGAGAGACGATTGCGGACGACACCGTGCGTGACGCCGAGGTGCTCGGCCGCCGCCTGGTAGCCGTAGCCCTCGGCGGCGCACAGACGGAAGATGCTCTGGTCGAGCTCGCTGAAGGTGGCGACCTCCGCCGCGATCCGATCGGCGAGGTCGGCGTCGATCACCTGACGTTCGATGTCGACGCCGTCCGGCACGGATTCGTCGACGGGCGCTCCGAGATGCGCGCGGTCGCGGTGCTGGCGGCGCACACGGTTCGCCGCTTGGAATCGGCAGACCGTGACGAGCCAGGGGAGCAGCGACGCGCTGTGCAGCTCCAGTTCCCGGAGCTTGCGCCACGCGGCCAGGAACGTCTCCTGGGTCACGTCCTCGGCATCCTGCGCCGTGCCGACCAGGCCGTGCGCGATCCAATAGACGGGCCGCGCATAGGCGCGGTAGAGCGTCCGGAAGGCGAGCTCGCTGCCGGCGGCGGCCTCCGCGACGAGCTCGGCATCGGTGCGCGTGCCGGTGTCCTGGGTCATCGTGTCCTCATCGTCTCTCACTCAGGAAGTGTCGGCGGTGGAGGAATCGTCTCAGATCCGATCGCCGCCGGCCTGCGGGCCGACCGGCGGGGAGCGCCGCCGGGGTGCGAGCCGGTATCGTGTCCTGAGCGAGAGGGAGTATCCCGTCCTCGCGCGTCCGTCATCACGGGCCCGTCGTCGGGACCCCGGGCGCGCGCCGCCGCCGCCCGACGGGTGGTCGCGGGGGAGAGACTTTCGACGTTTCGTCATCCCTCGAAAGGCCTGCATGGACCTCCCCGTCTGGTTCGAGATCGGCTCGCTCGTCGTGCTGGTGCTCATCCTCGTCGCCGACCTCGTGCTCATCGCGAAGCGACCGCACATCCCGTCGCCCAAGGAGTCGAGCCTGTGGGTCGTCTTCTACGTCGCCCTCGCGCTCGTGTTCGCGGGATTCATGTGGTTCTTCGCCGGCGGCGAGTATGCCGGGCAGTTCGTCGCCGGGTGGCTCACGGAGTACAGCCTCTCCATCGACAACCTCTTCGTCTTCGTGCTGATCATGAGCCAGTTCTCGGTGCCGCGCCGGTACCAGCAGAAGGTGCTGATGGTGGGCATCATCATCGCGCTCGTGCTCCGGGGCCTGTTCATCCTCGCCGGAGCGGCGATCATCGAGCAGTTCAGCTGGATCTTCTACATCTTCGGGGCCTTCCTCATCTACACCGCCTGGAAGCAGGCCTTCCCGGGCGGCGACCACGAGGACGAGGTCAAGAAGGAGTCGTTCATCGTGCGGCTGCTGCGGCGCACGATCGACATCAGCGACGACTACGACGGTCCGAAGGTGCGCACGGTCGTCGACGGCAAGCGGATGTTCACGCCCATGATCATCGTGTTCGTGGCCATCGGCATGACCGACCTGCTGTTCGCGCTCGACTCGATCCCCGCGATCTTCGGCATCACCCAGAACGCGTTCATCGTGTTCACGGCGAACATCTTCGCGCTGATGGGGCTGCGCCAGCTCTACTTCCTGTTGGGCGACCTGCTCGACCGGCTCAAGTACCTGCACTACGGCATCGCCTTCATCCTCGCCTTCATCGGGGTGAAGCTGATCGCGCACGCGATGCACGAGAACGAGCTCCCGTTCATCAACGGCGGCGAGCACATCGCGTGGGCGCCCGACATCTCGACCTGGATGTCGCTCGGAGTCATCGTCGTCTCGATGGTCGTGGCGACCGGGGCGAGCCTCGTGGCCTCCGCGCGGGAGCGCGGCGCAGAGCCCGCGGCGGCGCCCCGGACGCCGGCAGCGGCGGCCGAAGCGGTCGCCGACGAGAAGGGCACGCCGCCGACCGTCGAGGGGCGCTGAGGGCGACGCCGATCCACGCGGTGGTATTCTGAGGCCGTGCGGATCGCTCGTCTTCTCCTTAGCGGCCGCGACGAGACCTCGTTCTGAGCCCTCACTCGTCGCGGAGTCCGTCGCGGGCTTGATCCTCTTATCTGGAGAACGAGACAGCATGAGCATGACGATTCCCGACCGCCCGCGGACCCTCGCCGAGAAGGTGTGGGACGACCACCTCGTGGTCAAGGGCGAAGACGGCCAGCCCGACCTGATCTACATCGACCTGCACCTGGTGCACGAGGTCACGAGCCCGCAGGCCTTCGACGGCCTGCGTGCGGAGGGCCGCCCGGTGCGGCGACTCGACCTCACGATCGCGACCGAGGACCACAACACCCCGACGCTCGAGATCGACAAGCCGATCGCCGACCTGACGAGCCGGACGCAGATCGAGACCCTGCGTCGCAACGCGGAGGAGTTCGGCGTACGCCTGCACTCGCTCGGCGACAAGGAACAGGGCATCGTCCACGTCGTCGGGCCCCAGCTGGGCCTGACCATGCCCGGCATCACCGTCGTCTGCGGCGACAGCCACACCTCGACGCACGGCGCGTTCGGTGCCATGGCCTTCGGTATCGGCACGAGCGAGGTCGAGCACGTCCTGGCCACGCAGACCCTGCCGCTGAAGCCGTTCAAGACGATGGCCATCACCGTCGAGGGCGAGCTGAAGCCCGGGGTCACCGCGAAGGACATCATCCTCGCGATCATCGCCAAGATCGGGGCGAACGGCGGCCAGGGCTACGTGCTCGAGTTCCGCGGCAGCGCCATCCGGTCGCTGTCGATGGAGGGCCGCATGACGATGTGCAACATGTCCATCGAGGCGGGCGCCCGCGCCGGCATGATCGCCCCCGATGAGACGACGTTCGCCTACGTGAAGGACAAGCCGCACGCCCCCCAGGGCCAGGACTGGGACGACGCCGTCGCCTATTGGCGCACGCTGCCGAGCGACGAGGGCGCCGTCTACGACGCCGAGGTCTTCCTCGACGCGAACGAGCTCGAGCCCTTCGTCACCTGGGGCACCAATCCCGGGCAGGGCGTCTCGCTGTCGGACGTCGTTCCCGACCCGGCATCCTTCGCCGACGCGAACGAGCGCGCGGCCGCGGAGCGTGCGCTGGAGTACATGGATCTCGCCGCCGGCACGCCGTTGAAGGACGTCGCGGTGGATGCCGTGTTCATGGGCTCCTGCACGAACAGCCGCATCGAGGACCTGCGCGCCTTCGCGTCGGTCATCGAGGGGCGTCAGAAGGCGGAGCACGTGCGGGTGATGGTCGTCCCCGGCTCGGCGCGCGTGCGCCTGGAAGCCGAGGCGGAGGGCCTCGACAAGGTCTTCACCGCGTTCGGCGCCGAGTGGCGGTTCGCGGGGTGCTCGATGTGTCTGGGCATGAACCCCGACCAGCTCGCCCCGGGCGAGCGCTGCGCCTCCACCAGCAACCGCAACTTCGAGGGCCGTCAGGGCAAGGGCGGGCGCACGCACCTCGTGTCGCCGCTCGTGGCCGCCGCCACCGCGGTGCTGGGCCGCCTCGCGAGTCCGTCCGATCTGCCCCGTATCGACTCACCTGCGGAGCGCGCGACGACCGGGATTGGAGCCTGACGTGGAGAAGTTCACGACCCACACCGGCGTCGCCGCCGCGCTGAAGCGTTCGGCGGTCGACACCGACCAGATCATCCCCGCGGTCTACCTCAAGCGGGTGACCAAGACCGGTTTCGAGGACGCACTGTTCGCCAACTGGCGACAGGACCCCGAGTTCGTCCTGAACCAGCCGACGTTCTCGCACGCCTCGGTGCTCGTCGCGGGTCCCGACTTCGGAACCGGGTCGAGCCGCGAACACGCCGTGTGGGCGCTGCGCGACTACGGCTTCCAGGTGGTGCTGAGTCCGAAGTTCGCCGACATCTTCCGGGGCAACGCCGGCAAGCAGGGCCTGGTCACGGGCGTGATCTCCGAGGCCGACCTCGAGGCGATCTGGGCCGAGATCGACGCGCATCCGGGCGCCGAGATCACCGTCGACCTCGTCGAGCGCACCGCGACGATCGGCGAGCTCCGGGTCTCGTTCGAGATCGACGATTACACTAGGTGGAGACTCCTCGAAGGCCTCGACGACATCGGGCTGACCCTGCGCAACGAGGACAGGATCGCGCAGTTCGAGGCGCGCCGCGAGGCGTGGCGCCCCCGGACGCTGCCGGTCCGCTAGGACGGACCCGCCCCCGATCGGGGCATGCCCGCCCCTCTCCTTTCCCGTCCTCGACACACGATGTGAGGTTCGATCCATGAACACCCTCCTGAGCGCTTCGGCGTCGACACCCGCCGGAGGCGAGGGCTCGGTCCTCGAGATCCGGGGCGGGCGGCCGCTGACCGGACGCGTCGAGGTGAAGGGCGCCAAGAACCTCGCCACCAAGGCGATGGTCGCGGCGCTGCTCGGCGAGACCGAGAGCGTGCTGCGCGACGTACCCGACATCAGCGATGTCCAGGTCGTGCGATCGCTCCTGGAGGTGCACGGCGTGACCGTGACCGACGACGGCGACGGCGTCCTGCGTCTCGACCCGCGCGGAGCGGTCTCGGCGCACATGGAGGAGATCGACGCCCACGCGGGCGCGTCGCGCATTCCGATCCTCTTCTGCGGACCGCTGCTGCACCTGCTCGGCCAGGCCTTCATCCCGGACCTCGGCGGATGCCGCATCGGCGACCGTCCGATCGACTTCCACCTCGACGCGCTGCGCGCCTTCGGTGCGACGGTGGACAAGCTGCCCAGCGGCATCCGCCTCTCCGCTCCGAACGGGCTCTCCGGGGCGAACATCGCCCTGCCGTACCCGAGCGTGGGAGCGACCGAGCAGGTGCTGCTGACGGCCGTGCGCGCGAAGGGCACCACCGAGCTTCGCAACGCGGCCATCGAGCCGGAGATCATGGATCTCATCGCCGTCCTGCAGAAGATGGGCGCGATCATCTCCTACGAGCCCAACCGCGTCATCTTCATCGAGGGTGTCGAGTCGCTGCGCGGCTACGACCACCGGAGCATCTTCGACCGCAACGAGGCCGCATCCTGGGCCTGCGCGGCGCTGGCCACGGACGGCGACATCTTCGTCGGCGGAGCGAAGCAGCAGGAGATGCTGACCTTCCTCAACGTCTTCCGCAAGGTGGGCGGCGACTTCGACATCCACGAGGACGGCATCCGTTTCCGCCGCGGCGGTGCGCTCAAGCCCGTCGTCGTCGAGACCGATGTCCACCCCGGTTTCATGACCGACTGGCAGCAGCCCCTCATCGTCGCGCTCACGCAGGCCGAGGGCGTCTCGACCGTTCACGAGACGGTCTACGAGAACCGTCTCGGCTTCACCCAGGCCCTCAACAAGATGGGCGCCGACATCGTCGTGCACCCCGAGGGCATCGCCAGCGCCGACCGTCGCGTCCCGCGCCGCGCGCTGGAGCAGGCCGCCGTCATCACCGGTCCGACGCCGCTGCACGGCGCCGACGTCGTCGTTCCCGACCTGCGCGGCGGCTACAGCTACGTCATCGCCGCCCTGGCCGCGGAGGGGACTTCGCGCGTCGCGGGGGTGGACATCATCCGCCGCGGCTACGAGAAGTTCCTCGAGAAGCTGACGGCGCTGGGCGCCGACTTCGACGTCGTCGGATGACCGGCGTGGCCCGTCCCGCGCGGCGACGCGCCTCCGCCGAGAAGACGCGGCCCAGCGCCTTCTGGCCGCTCGCCGCACTCATCGTGCCGGCCGTCGGGTGGTTCGCGAAGATCGAGATCACCGGCGCCGAGCACCTGCCCGCCGAGGGTCCGTACGTGCTGGCCCCCAACCACTACAGCGAGTTCGACCCGCTGATCCTGGCGGTGGGCACGTGGCGCATGGGCCGCGCTCCGCGGTTCATGGCGAAGGAGAGCCTGTTCCGCGTCCCCGTCCTGGGCGCCGCCCTGCGGGCGACCGGCATGGTCCCCGTCGCCCGGTCGTCGTCGTCCGCGGCGGCGAAGCAGACGCTGCAGCAGTCCGAAGACCTCGTGACCCACGGCCGCGGCGTCATCGTCTACCCGGAAGGCTCGCTCACCCGCGATCCGGACATGTGGCCGATGCGCGGCAAGACCGGGGCCGTGCGCCTGGCTCTGGCCGCCGCGGAGCCCATCCCCGTGATCCCGGCCGCGACCTGGGGTGTGCAGCAGATCCTCCCGCGCTACGGCAAGCTCCGCCTCTGGCCACCGCGGCGACGCGTGCGGCTGGCGCTGGGTCCCGCCACCGATCTCTCGGCCTACACCGGCGCCGGCGCGATGGGTGCGGCGAATCTCGTCGCGGCCACGGATGCCGTGATGGCCGACGTCGCCGCGCTCCTCGGCACCCTGCGCGGCGAGGAGCCCCCCGCCGAGCGCTGGAACCCGGCCGCCCACGGCCAGAACGAGACGGGTCGCCTTGAGTCGTAGGGGCGAGTCGGCGATGCCCCGGGTCGCCGTGATCGGCTCGGGCAGCTGGGGCACGACGTTCGGCAAGGTGCTCGCCGACGGGGGAGCGCACGTCGTCATGTGGGCTCGTCGTGCCGAGCTGGCCCAGGAGATCCAGGAAGGCCACCGCAACAGCGAGTACCTGCCCGGGATCAACCTGCCGCGCGCCATGTCCGCCACGACGCACCTGTCCGAGGCGCTCGAAGGGGCGTCGCAGGTGTACCTCGCGATCTCCAGCCAGGCCCTCCGCCAGAACCTCAAAGCGGTGCGCCCCCTCGTCGCCGACTCCGACGCGCCGATCGTGTCGCTGATGAAGGGCGTCGAGAAGCGCAGCGGTCTGCGGATGAGCCAGGTCATCGAGCAGGAGCTGCACTGCGACCCGACGCGCATCGCCGTGGCATCCGGGCCGAACCTGGCCCTGGAGATCGCGCGCGAGCAGCCGACCGCGGCCGTCATCTCCTCGACGAGCCGGGAGACGGCCGAGGCGGTGGCCCGACGCGCCCGCAACGACTATTTCCGCACCTTCGTCAACACCGATGTCATCGGCACGGAGTTCGGCGGCGTGCTGAAGAACCTCATCGCCGTCGCGATCGGCATCGTCGACGGCGTCGGCTACGGCGAGAACACGAAGGCCTCGATCATCACGCGGGGTCTCGTCGAGATGACCGACTTCGCGGTCGCGCAGGGCGCCCAGCAGGAGACCCTGCAGGGGCTCGCCGGCCTGGGCGACCTCATCGCGACCTGCCAGTCGCCGCTGAGCCGCAACAACACCGCGGGCCGGCTGCTGGGCCAGGGCTACAGCTTCCAGGACGTCGTGAAGCAGATGAACCAGACCGCCGAGGGACTCGCGTCGGTCGCCCCGGTGCTGCAGCTCGCGCGGGAGTCGGGTGTGCACATGCCGATCGTGGAGCAGGTCAAGATGGTCCTGGACGGCACGATGAACCCGCGCGACATCGCGCCCCACCTGACCACCGACGACGACAAGCCGACGGGCGAGAGGACCCAGAATGGACAAAGCGGTAGTGGCGGTGCTCTTCGGAGGGCGTTCCAGCGAGCATTCGATCAGTTCCGCCACGGCGGGGGGAGTGCTGCGGGCGATCGACCGTGACCGCTTCGCGGTCATCCCCATCGGCATCACCCGCGAGGGTGCTTTCGTCCTCGAAGACGACGACCCCGACAAGTTCGCCCTCGACCCCGGGCACCTGCCCGAGGTGGTCGACAACGGCACGCGCATCCTCTGGCCGGATTCCGTCCGCTCGCGCGAGCTCAAGGTCCAGGATGCCGACGGCATCCGTTCGCTGGGTCCGATCGACGTGGTCTTCCCGATCCTGCACGGCCGCTTCGGCGAGGACGGCACCATCCAGGGCTTCCTCGAGCTGCTCGATCTGCCGTACGTCGGCGCGGGCCTGCTCATGTCCGCGATCGGCATGGACAAGCACACGACCAAGAGCGTCCTGAAGGCCGCGGGCGTGCCGGTCGTGCCGTGGGTCACGGTGACGGAGCGCGACCTGGCGCGCGACCACGATCTCTGGCACCGCCGCATCCGCTCGCTCGGCCTGCCCGCCTTCGTGAAGCCCGCCCGCGCGGGCTCGAGCGTCGGGGTCTCGAGGGTCTCCGACTGGTCGGAGCTGGACGCCGCGCTGGCGACGGCCTTCGCCGAGGACGACACCGTCCTGGTCGAGCAGGCCGTCGTGGGTCGCGAGGTGGAGTGCGGTGTGCTGGCCGGCCGCGACGGCGAGCCGGCGCGGGTCAGCGTGGCCGGTGAGATCGTCATCAGCGGCCGTGAGTTCTACGACTTCGACGCGAAATACCTGGATGCCCCCGGCATCGACCTCGTGTGCCCCGCCGACCTTCGAGAGGGCGAGCTCGCCGAGATGCAGCGCATCGCGGTGCGCGCGTTCGAGGCGGTCGGCGGCGAAGGACTCGCGCGCGTGGACTTCTTCTTCACCGGGACGGAGTTCTTGGTCAACGAGGTGAACACGATGCCCGGCTTCACGCCCATCTCGATGTTCCCGAAGTGCTGGATCGCGTCGGGGATGAGCTACCCGGAGCTGATCAGCGAGCTGATCGACCTCGCCCGCGTGCACTGAGCGGGGCGCGAGTCCCGCCGCCGGGAATCGACGCTCAGGACGTCGGACGGTCGGTGCAGGATCGGCCGTCCGTGGGCAGCTGCTGCACCGCCGACGACAGCGCGCTCAGGACATCGCGGCCGCTCACGAGGTCGTAGTCGAGATAGACCTCGGCGGCCGGCGTGCGGCCGAACGTGGTGAAGCGGTAGTGCGGCGCCTCCGCGTCGTCGACGAGCCAGTCGATGCCGTCCACGGTCTGGCAGACCAGGGTGCTCGGGCCCGGCGCCGCGAGTCCGCACGTGAGCAGGACGCTCGCGGGGGAGCCCCATGCTCCGGTCGCCTGGGCGTCGGTCCACCGGCGCTCCTGGCCGTCGACGGTCGCGGGAAGGCGCGCCGTGACCGCGGCGCAGGCGGGGTCGTTGGCGCTCTTGGCCGGGGTCATCGACACGGTGGCGCTGCACCCGGTGACGCCGAGGGCGACCGCGACGGCGAGCACCGCGGTCGCCGAGATGACGAGCGGACGCGAAGCAGGCACCCCTCCAGGCTACCGTGGAGGAATGACCCCGCCTCCCACCGAGACCGTGCGCGACCTCGGCGAACGCGAGCTCCTGCGACGCATCCTGGGCGTATTCGAGGGGTCGTCCCGGGCCGTCGTCGGCCCCGGAGACGACGCCGCGGTGCTCCGCGTCGACGACGGGCGGGTCGTGGTCTCGACCGACACGCTGGTCCACGGTCCCGACTTCCGTCTCGCGTGGTCGTCGGGCTTCGACCTGGGGTGGAAGGCGGCCGCCGTGAACCTCTCCGACATCGCCGCGATGGGCGCCCGTCCGACCGCGCTGTTCGTCGCGCTCATGCTCCCCGACGACACGTCGGCCGACCTGGTCATCGACATCGCGCGCGGAATGCGCGCCGCGTGCGACGCCCTCGCCCCGGGGTGCGCCGTCGAGGGCGGCGACCTGGCGGCATCCGACACCCTGAGCATCGCGGTCACCGTGCTGGGCGTGCTGGACGGTGCGGCGCCCGTGCGACGCTCCGGTGCGCGCGTCGGCGATGTGGTCGCGGTCGCGGGTGATCTGGGGGCGGCGGGCCGAGGACTCGCGCTGCTCTTCGATCGCTTCCGCGACGACCGTGGGCGGCCCATCGCGGTGGATGCCGCGGCCCTCACTCCGGCCGCACGCGCCGACGTCGAGGCGCAACGGCGTCCGCGGCCGCCGATCGCTCTCGGACCGGTGGCGGCCCGTGCCGGCGCCACCGCCATGATGGACGTGTCGGATGGTCTGCTGCTGGACGCGTCACGGATGGCGGACGCCTCGGGCGTGAGCATCGACCTCGACGACACCCTCGACGACATGGCGCTGCGCGGCGGTGAGGATCACGCCCTGCTGGCGTGCTTCGGGGCGGGAGCCGACCTGCCCGACGGCTTCCGGCGCATCGGCCGCGTCACGGCCGGCGACGGCGTCGTCACGGTCGGCGGCGCCCTCCCCGGCGGCAGAGGCGGATGGGATCCCCACCGCGACTGGGACGCCGGACGGGGATAGCCCGGGCGAGTGCCACGGGATCCGGCCTCGGGAGCGGACCGTGGTCAGGCCGGTCGCACCCACCAGAGCGTGGTGTCGCCGTAGGCGCGGTCGCGCTCGGGGACGAGCGACGCGGGGAGCATCGGCGCTCCCGACCGCGTCGCCCGCTCCACGATCACCACGGCATCCGCCGACAGGCGCGGAGCCAGCGCGTCGAGCGCGCCGCTCAGCTCGTCTTCGGGAAGGTCGTATGGAGGATCGAGGAAGACGAGATCGAACGCGGCCCTGCTCGCCCGCAGGAACGCGTCGACCGACGAACGGTGCACGCGTACCGAGACCCCCGGCACGGCCTTCGCGACGGCGCGCACGTTGCGCTCGGCGACCGCGGCGGCGCGGGGCGCGCGCTCGACGAGATCCGCCGAGGCGGCGCCGCGGCTCACTGCCTCGAGCCCGAGCGCACCGGAGCCCGCGTACAGGTCGAGCACCGCCGCCCCGGCGACCAGATCGGCCGCGTCGAGCGCGCCGAACAGCGATTCGCGCACGCGGTCGCTGGTGGGTCGTGTCCCGGCATCCGGGACCGCGAGAGCCAGCGAGCCGGCGCGGCCGGAGATGATGCGCGTCACGGCTTCACCTTAACGGGCACCTCACGCCGCGGGCGCGTCGGCCCGCTCGCCGGCGGCGCCGTCGTCCTCGCTGCGCAGTCGCGGTTCGGTGCGCCATTCGGGGCGGAATCCCGCCTTGTCGGCGTAGAACGCGCGGATGCGGTCCATGTCGCTCGCGACGTCGCCGGTGAGCTCCACGGTCGGACCGAGCCCGGTCGTCATCGTCGTGCGATCGACGTAGCCGAGGGTCAGCGGCATGCCCGTCTCCCGGGCGATGCGGTAGAAGCCGCTCTTCCAATACGCGTTCGCTCCGCGCGTCCCGTCGGGCGTGACGACCAGCCCGAACACCTCACCGGCACGGATGCGGGCGACGATCTCCTCGACGACGCGACCCGCATCGGTGCGATCGACGGGGATGCCGCCCAGCGCGCGCATGAGCGGCCCTCTCCAGCCGGCGAACAGCGCGTCCTTGCCGAGCCAGTGGATGCGCATGCCCAGGCGCCACGAGATCGCCAGCATGAAGACGAAGTCCCAGTTGGAGGTGTGGGGCGCGCCGATGAGCACCGTCGGCCGCGTGGGGGCGGGGGTGGATCGCAGGCGCCACCGGCTGCACAGCCAGAAGAGTCGGGAGAGGAAGCGTCGGAGCACCACGCGACTCTACGGGCGCGTGCTGTGCTCCCGCCCAGCGGCGGGCCGCGCTCGGCGTCGGCGGGCCTGAATAGACTCGGTGCATGCCCGCGTTCACGCTCGACACCGCTCTGGTCGATGCGCTGGGGGCCCCGACCGCGAAGCTGTTCGAGCGTGCGTTCGGCATGATCACGGTGGCCGATCTGCTCACCCACTACCCGCGCCGCTACGCCCGTCGCGGAGAGCTCACGCCGATCGACTCGCTGCCGCTGGGGGAACAGGTGACGATCGTCGCCGAGGTGCGCTCGGTCTCGTCGCGGCAGATGCGTCAGCGCCGCGGCTCGCTCCTGGAGGTCGTCATCAGCGACGGGGCGGGAGCGCTGACGCTCACCTTCTTCAACCAGGCGTGGCGCGCCAACGACCTCCAGGTCGGTCGCCAGGGGATGTTCTCCGGCAAGGTCGGACAGTTCCAGGGCCACCAGCAGCTGGCCCACCCCGACTACACGCTCTTCGAGGACGTGGACACGGCCCGTCTGAACGCCCAGGCCCAGCAGCACACGCCCATCCCCATCTACCCCGCGACCAGCACGGTGGCCACCTGGCAGGTGCAGAAGGCGGTCGGCGTCGTCCTGCAGAGCCTGGCGGGGGTGGCCGACCCGCTTCCCGAGCCGCTGCGCCGCCGGGAGGGACTGCTGGAGGCGGATGCGGCGCTGCGCCGCATCCACGCCCCCGAGAGCTTCGAGCAGATCGACGACGCCCGCCGCACCCTGCGCATGCACGAGGCCTTCGTCCTGCAGACGGCGCTGCTGCAGCAGCGCGAGGCCGTGCGGGAGATGGCGGCGACGGCACGGCGCACCGGGCGGCTGCTCGCCGAGTTCGACGAACGGCTGCCGTTCGCGCGCACGCCCGACCAGCTCTCCGTCGGCGACCGCATCGCCGCCGACCTCGAGGGCGACTGGCCGATGAACCGGCTCGTGCAGGGCGAGGTCGGATCGGGGAAGACGCTCGTGGCGCTGCGGGCGATGCTGCAGGTCGCGGAGTCCGGCGGTCAGTCGGCCCTCATCGCGCCCACCGAGGTGCTCGCCGCCCAGCACGTGCGCTCGATCGCACGGATGCTGGGACCCCGACTCGCCCCCGAGCTCATGCCGACGCTGCTGACCGGTCAGCTGCCCGCCGCGGAGCGGCGCAAGGCGGCCCTACGCGTGGCGTCGGGGCAGGCGCGGATCGTCGTCGGGACGCACGCGCTGCTGAGCGCGTCGACGACCTTCGCCGATCTCGGGCTCGTCGTCGTCGACGAGCAGCACCGCTTCGGCGTCGAGCAGCGGGAGACCCTGCGCGCGAAGGGCACCGCGCCCCACGTGCTCGTCCTCACCGCCACGCCGATTCCCCGTACCGTCGCGATGACCGTCTTCGGCGACCTCGACGTGTCGACCATCCGCACGATGCCCAGCGGCCGTGCCGGCATCGCGACCCACGTCGCGCCTCTCGCCGAGAAGCCGGGCTGGTTCGGGCGCGTGTGGGAGCGGGCAGCGGAGGAGGTCGCCGCCGGCCACCAGGTGTTCGTCGTGTGCGCCGCGATCGACGCCGAGGCCACGGGCAAAGAGGCGCGGGATGCCGCGGACGAGGCTCCCGCCGGCGCGCCGCCGGTCGAGGGCGAGCAGCCCCGCACGCGGTGGGGCGTCGTCCAGGTGGCCGCGCTGCTGGCGGGCATCCCCGCGTTCGACGCGCTGCGCGTCGAGATCCTCCACGGACGGATGCCGGGTGAGCAGAAGGATGCCGTCATGCAGGCCTTCGCGCGCGGTGAGATCGACGTGCTCATCGCGACGACCGTGGTGGAGGTCGGCGTGGACGTGCCCAACGCGTCGGCGATGATCATCCTGGAGGCCGATCGGTTCGGCGTCTCCCAGCTGCACCAGCTGCGCGGACGCGTGGGCCGCGGCGAGGTGCCGGGCCTGTGCCTGCTGGTCACGGAGGCTCCGGAGGGAACGCCCGCGCGCTCGCGGGTCGAGGCGGTGGCCGCCACGACCGACGGCTTCCTGCTCGCCGAGGTCGACCTGGAACTGCGCGGCGAGGGCGACGTCCTCGGCGACGCGCAGTCCGGCGCGCGCACGTCGCTGCGGCTGCTGAGGGTGGTCGCCGACGCCGATCTCATCGCCTCGGCGAGCTCCGCCGCCGAGGACGTCCTGGCCGAGGATCCGACGCTCTCCCGGCATCCCGGGCTGGTCGCCGCGATCGAACGTCGGGTCGGGCAGCAGGAACGCGCCGCGCTGTCCAAGAGCTGAGTCCTCAGGAGGCTCCCCGGGCCCCGCCGCTAGGCTGATCCGCATGAACAACCGCATCGCGGTGGTCCCGGGCTCCTTCGATCCGCCGACCCTCGGTCATCTCGACGTCATCCGCCGCGCCGCGGCCCTCTACGACGAGCTGCACGTGCTGGTCGTGCACAATCCGGGCAAAGAGGCGATGCTGCCGATCGCGCAGCGGCTGAGCCTGCTCGAGCAGTCCATCGCCGAGGAGGGCGTCGAGGGTGACGTCATCGTCGCGTCCTGGAGTGTCGGACTCCTCGTCGACTACGCACAGGACGTGGACGCCGGCGTGCTCGTGAAGGGGATCCGCTCGCAGGTGGACGTCGCCTACGAGACCCCGATGGCCATCGTCAACCGTCACCTCGCGGACATCGAGACCGTCTTCCTGCTGCCCGATCCCGCGCACGCGCTGGTATCGAGCTCGCTGGTGCGTCAGGTCGCCGCCCTCGGCGGAGACGTGTCGCCGTTCGTGCCCGGGCCGGTCGCGCGCTTCCTCGACACGGGCGCGGGGGAGAGCTGACGGCCCTCTCGGGCGCACGGACGACTAGCATTGCGTGGTGGTCAGAAAGCATGTGAGCGGTCCGTTCGTCTTCCCCGTCAGGGACATCGCCCATCGCGCGGGAGAGATGCGTGAGTTCGACGTCGAGGTCCCCGCACCGGCGAAATGGGGCGAAGGACTCGTCTCCATCGCGCAGGGCGAGCCCATCGATCTGGCGGTGCGTCTGGAGTCGGTGCACGAAGGCATCCTCGTCACGGCGGAGATCGACACCGCGTACTCCGGCGTCTGCGGGCGGTGCCTCACCGACATCGTCCAGCCTGTCGAAGTCGAGATTCAGGAGCTCTTCGGGTATCCTGGCACGGAAGCGATCGACTTCGAGGTTCAAGACGACCACGTGGATCTTGAAACTCCGGTCAGGGATGCGATCGTCCTCTCGCTTCCGTTCCAGCCGGTGTGCCAGCCGGACTGCCCGGGGCTCGACCCCGTCACGGGCGAGAAGCTGGCCGCAGGAACCGCGCCGGAGATCCCGATCGACGAGCGCTGGGCCGCGCTGAAGGCCCTCACCCCAGACCCTGACGACGAGGCTCCGCGCCCTGTCGTCACCGACACAGAGAAGAGCTAGCCATGGCAGGTAACCCCCCGAAGCGGAAGGTCTCCCGCTCCAACACTCGTTCGCGTCGCGCGCAGTGGAAGGCCGAGGCCCCCACGCTCGTCAAGACCGTCGAGAACGGCAAGGTCGTCTACAGCCGCCCGCACCAGGCGAAGGTCGTCACCGACTCGCAGGGCACCGAGCTGTTCCTCGAGTACAAGGGCCGCAAGGTCGCCGACATCTGATCGCGGCGGCCATCTGATGGCGGATGCCGTGATCGAGCACCGTGTGCTCACCGACAAGCTCGGGGTCGACATCGACCCCGAGCTTCTGTCGGTTGCGCTCACGCACCGCTCGTTCGCGTATGAGAACGGCGGCGTGCCGCACAACGAGCGGCTCGAATTCCTCGGCGACTCGATCCTCGGTCAGGCCGTGACGGTGCATCTGTTCGTCGCGCACCCCGACCTCGAGGAAGGCGCCCTCGCCAAGCGCCGGGCGAGCGTCGTCTCGACGGTCGCCCTGGCCGAGGTCGCGCGCGGTATCGGGCTCGGCGGGCATCTCCGCCTGGGCCGCGGCGAGGACCAGACCGGCGGACGCGACAAGGACTCCATCCTCGCCGACACGATGGAAGCCGTCATCGGTGCCACCTACCTCTCGGCGGGTCCGGACGCGGCCACCGCGCTCGTGCTGCGGCTCGTGCAGCCGTTGATGGCCGATCCCGACCGGTACGGCGCGGCGATGGACCCGAAGACGAGCCTCCAGGAACTGGCCGCGCGTCTCGGGCTCACGCCCCCGGTCTACGAGATCGCGGCCGAGGGCCCCGACCACAACCGCGTCTTCACCGCCACCGTGTCCGTCGGAGACACCGCCGGCCGAGGAGTGGGATCGAGCAAGAAGCAGGCCGAGATGGCCGCGGCGCTCACCCTGTGGCGCACGCTCAGCGAACGTGCCTGAGCTTCCCGAGGTCGAGGTCGTCCGCGCCGGTCTCGCACCGGCGGTGGTCGGGGCGCGCATCGTCGCGGCGGACGCGCGCGATGCCCGCGCGCTGACGCGTCACGACGGCGATGCCGGCTCTTTCGAACGCGCGTTGACCGGCCGCCTGATCACCGGCGTCGCGCGACGCGGCAAGTTCCTCTGGATGCCGCTGGCTCCGGCATCCGCCGACGACGCCCCTCGCGGCGCCGTCATCGCCCACCTCGGGATGAGCGGACAGATGCTTCTCCGGGCATCCGGTGCCCTGGTGGAACGGCACGAGCGGGTGCGCCTGGACGTCCATCACCCGGATCACGGCGACCTGGCCGTCGTGTTCGCCGATCAGCGGACCTTCGGCTCGTTGGCGATCGACGATCTGGTGCCCACGGCCGACGGGCGCGTCGGAGGGTGGGGGAGCGACGAGGCGCTCGTCCCCTCGCAGGTGGTCCACATCGGCCGCGATCCGCTCGACGACGCCTTCGACGAGGCCGCGGTCATCGCCCGGGTGCGCGCGAAGCGTTCGGCGGTCAAGCGGATCCTCCTGGATCAGACCGTGGTCAGCGGCATCGGCAACATCTATGCGGACGAGGCGTTGTGGGCCGCCCGCATCCATCCCGAGACGCCCGGCGACGCCCTCAGCGTCCGCGCGGTGCGCCGCCTGTTCGCCGAGGTGCGCGCGGTGCTGCTGAAGGCGCTCGCGGAAGGCGGCACGAGCTTCGACGCGCAGTACGTCAATGTGAACGGCCAGGCCGGCTACTTTGCGCACTCGCTCAACGCCTACGGCCGGGACGGCCTGCCGTGTCCGCGGTGCGGCCGCCCGATCGTGCGGGACTCATTCATGAACCGGTCCAGCCACTACTGTCCGCGGTGCCAGCGCCCCACCGGGTCGGGGGGGGGGGGGGGGGGGGGGGGGGGGG